>NZ_JBEXJT010000001.1:0-87442 GCF_040609255.1 Kitasatospora sp. NPDC004723
GGCTCCCAGTAGACGACTGGGTTGATAGGCCGGATATGGAAGCCCTGTGAGGGGTGGAGTTGACCGGTACTAATAGGCCGAGGGCTTGTCCTCAGTTGCTCGCGTCCACTGTGTTGTTCTGAAACAACGACCCCTGCCGATACGGGTGGGCGGTGACAGTTTCATAGTGTTTCGGTGGTCATAGCGTGAGGGAAACGCCCGGTTACATTCCGAACCCGGAAGCTAAGCCTCACAGCGCCGATGGTACTGCAGGGGGGACCCTGTGGGAGAGTAGGACGCCGCCGAACAAATTTTGAGAAGAACCCCCGCCGATTATCCGGCGGGGGTTCTTTGCGTTTCCCGTTGACGTATCGTCAGGACATGGACGATGGAACGGCAACAACGGGCGACTCGACCACGGTCCTCGCCTCCGACGTACTGCGGCCGGCACAGCGGGACGCGGCCCTGAAGGTCCTGGCGGACGCCCAGGTCGAGGACCGCCGGGAGGCCGTGTCCGAGCAGGGGCGCCTGCGGTTGCGCTCCTCGGAGACGCCGCGGACCGGAGTGACCCACTTCCTCGAAACCGCCGGCGCCGGAACCGACGCCGGCGCCGAGTTCGTCGGCTACGGCCAGCTGGAGGTCCCCGAGAGCGGTACCGCCAACCCGGCCGCCGAGCTCGTCGTGGCCCCGGCCGCGCGCGGCTGCGGCTTCGGGCGCCCCCTGGTGGACGCCGTGCTCGCGGAAGCGGGGCGGGCGGGTCGTGGGTACGTCGACTTCTGGGTGCACGGCGGACACCCGGCGGCCCGGCACCTGGCCGGACGGTACGGTGCCGAGCTGGTCCGCGAGCTGCGGCAGATGCGCCGCACCGGGCCGCAGACCGAGGCCGTTCCGCTCCCGGACGGGATCGGGCTGCGGACGTTCCGGCCCGGCGAGGACGACGCCGAGTGGCTCCGTCTGAACGCCCTGGCCTTCGCCCACCACCCGGAACAGGGCTCCTGGACCGAGCGGGACCTGGCCGATCGGCTCGCCGAGCCGTGGTTCGACCCGGCCGGCTTCTTCATCGCCACCAGGGACGGCAAGCCGGTCGGCTTCCACTGGACGAAGGTGCACCCGGCGACCGCGACCGAGCCCGCGCTCGGCGAGGTCTACGTGGTCGGTGTCGATCCGGCGGAGCAGGGCAGCGGCCTCGGCCGGGCGCTGACCGCAGCCGGTCTTCGTCACCTGACCGGCAGTGACGCCGAGGCCGGGGAGCGGGCTCTGGACACCGTCCTGCTGTACGTCGACGCGGACAATCCGGCGGCGGTGCGGGTGTACGAAAGGCTCGGATTCACCGTCCACGAAGTCGATCTGATGTATCGCGCCGGGGTCGCGCACCCGAATTCCCGGTGACCGCGATCCGGTCACCCAGAGTGACCGATTAAGCAGGGCTTTCCGGCGGTGCCTAGCGGAGACAACGGGGCTGCGGCAACGGGCGTGCGCTCGTCGCCGCAGCCCTGACCGCCTCAGCTTTCCTCCTGGCCATGCGGTGTTTACCGTGGATTCAATTAATGCCGCGAAGATCACAGGATGAAGTCCGTAGTGTCTCGCTCGTGCAGCATCGGCCGGCACTCGCCGACCGGTTCTGTGACGACCGCGCCGGGTGGGTTGGCGTCGGTGACGGGCGAGGGCGACGGCCCGAAGAGCATTTCGTGTCCGGACGCCGTCCTGCTGGAGGAGCTGGAGCCAATGAGCATCCCCCGCCCCGTCCCTGCCCCGCTGTCCCCGCCCGCGCGGCTTTCCAGCGCGCTCGCGATACCGCCGGAGCTGACGGTCACCGACGAGCAGGACCTGGAGGAACTGCCGCAGGGCCGCTTCCTGGACCGCGAGCGCAGCTGGCTCGCGTTCAACGAGCGCGTGCTGGAGCTGGCGGAGGATCCGGGGATCCCGCTGCTGGAGCGCACCAAGTTCCTGGCGATCTTCGCGAGCAACCTCGACGAGTTCTTCATGGTCCGGGTGGCCGGCCTCAAGCGCCGGATCGCCACGGGCGTCGCCCAGCGCAGTGCCTCCGGCCTTCAGCCGCGCGAGGTGCTGGACCTCATCTGGACCCGCTCGCGCGAGCTGATGGCCCGACACGCCGCCGCGTTCCAGCAGGAGGTGCTGCCCGACCTCGCCGCCGAGGGGATCGAGGTGGTCCGCTGGTCCGAGCTGGCGGAGAAGGAGCAGGCGCGGCTGCACACCCTGTTCCGGCAGAAGATCTTCCCGGTCCTCACCCCGCTGGCGGTGGACCCGGCGCACCCCTTCCCCTACATATCGGGGCTCTCGCTCAACCTGGCGGTCGTCGTGCGCAACCCGGTCTCCGGGCACAAGCACTTCGCCCGGGTGAAGGTGCCGCAGTCGCTGGCGCGCTTCCTGGAGGCCTCCCCGCAGCGGTACGTGCCGCTGGAGGACGTCATGGGGGCGCATCTGGAGGAGCTCTTCCCGGGCATGGAGGTGCTTGCCCACCACGCCTTCCGGGTCACCCGCAACGAGGACCTGGAGGTGGAGGAGGACGACACCGAGAACATCCTCAAGGCCCTGGAGAAGGAGCTGATGCGGCGGCGCTTCGGCCCGCCGGTGCGGCTGGAGGTCGAGGAGTCGATCGACCCCTACATCCTGGACCTGCTGGTGCGGGAGCTGAACATCACCGAGGCGGAGGTCTTCCCGCTGCCCGGCCCGCTGGACCTGACCGGGCTGTTCGGCATCGCCGGGCTGGACCGGCCGGAGCTGAAGTACCCGAAGTTCGTGGCGGGCACCGCACGGGGCCTGACCGACGTCGAGTCGGCGTCGCAGCCGGACATCTTCGCCGCGATGCGCGAGCGGGACGTGCTGCTGCACCACCCGTACGACAGCTTCTCCACCTCGGTGCAGGCCTTCCTGGAGCAGGCCGCGGCCGACCCGGACGTGCTGGCCATCAAGCAGACGCTGTACCGGACCTCGGGTGACTCGCCGATCGTCGACGCGCTGATCGACGCGGCGGAGTCCGGCAAGCAGGTGCTGGTGCTGGTCGAGATCAAGGCGCGCTTCGACGAGCAGGCCAACATCAAGTGGGCCCGCAAGCTGGAGGAGGCCGGCTGCCACGTGGTCTACGGCCTGGTCGGGCTGAAGACGCACTGCAAGCTGTCGCTGGTGGTCCGGCAGGAGGGCGACACCCTGCGCCGGTACTCGCACGTCGGCACCGGCAACTACCACCCGAAGACGGCCCGGCTGTACGAGGACCTCGGTCTGCTGACCTCGGACCCGCAGGTCGGCGCGGACCTCTCGGACCTCTTCAACCGGCTCTCCGGCTACTCGCGCCGCGAGTCGTACCGCCGGCTGCTGACCGCCCCGCGCGGACTGCGCGACGGCCTGGTGGCGCGGATCCACAACGAGATCGCCAACCACCGGGCCGGCCGTCCGGCGCACGTGCGGCTCAAGGTCAACTCGATCGTCGACGAGGCCGTGATCGACGCGCTGTACCGGGCCTCGCAGGCCGGTGTGCCGGTGGACGTGTGGGTGCGCGGCATCTGCGCGATCCGGCCGGGTGTGCCGGGGCTGAGCGAGAACGTCCGGGTGCGCAGCATCCTGGGGCGCTTCCTGGAGCACTCGCGGGTCTTCGTCTTCGGCAACAACGGCGATCCCGAGGTGTGGATCGGCAGCGCCGACATGATGCACCGCAACCTGGACCGCCGGATCGAGGCGCTGCTGCGGATCACCGACCCGGCGCACCGGGCCGAGCTGTCCGGGTTGCTCGACCTCGGGATGTCGGACGAGACGGAGTCCTGGCACCTGGGGGCGGACGGGTCCTGGACCCGGCACGCCCAGGACGCCGACGGCAAGCCGCTGCGGCACGTCCAGGACCTGCTCATCGACTCGCGTCAGCGTCGTCGGGCCGCCACCGGCCGATGACCGCAGGTCGCCGCCACGACCCCGCTGACGCAGACGTGACGACGTGGGCCGCGACGCCGCGCGGAGCGGCCCGCACCGGACCGAACGGTGCGGGCCGCTCCATCGGACGGCACGACGGCACGAGACACGACGGCACGAGGTTCGACGACGCGACCGCGTGACCCACCGACGCGAGCCGCTGAGCGGTAGGGACCCGCTGAGCGGTCGGCCACCAGCCCCGGGGACGGCCCCGGGGGAACGGGGATCTACCTAGCCATGACCGATGCGCCGATGACGGCCCAGGCGGCCTCCACCGCGACCGCCGGGGACATCCTCTCCAGCCATCTCACCGCCCTGGCGGGCGCGTTCCTGCGCGCTCTGCCGCTGGCGGTGGGCGAGGTCGGTGCGAGACCGGGTGCGTCCGTCGTCCCGTCGGAGGGCACGGCGGACCTGCTGCGGGCGGTGCGGCGGATCAACGGGCTGCTGACCACCTTCGCCGTCTCCTTCGATCCGGGCTGGGCACAGGAGTCGCGCACCGAGCTCGCCTGGCTGCTGAACCTGCTGGCGCTGGAGCCGGGGTACGTACGGCGGTCGGCCCGGCTGCTGGGCGCGCTGGACGGGCTGAGCGGCAGCGAGGCGGAGGGGCCGGGCATGCTGGCCGGCCACGCGGGGGCGCCCAAGGCCCGGGCGCTGCTGGACCGGCAGCTGACCCTGGCCCGTACCCGGGCGCACTCCACGGTGCTGCAGGAGCTGCGCTCGGCGCGGCTGCACGCCCTGGCGGACCGGATGACGCTGCTGGTGGCGGATGCGCCGTTGGCGGCGTCGGCGGAGGGCCGGGCGGGCGCGGTGCTGGTGCCGCAGGCGGCGGCGGCGTTCGGGGCACTGGCGGCGAGCGCCCAGCAGCTGCCGCTGCAGCGCTCGGCGACGCCGTACGGCGGGGACGGGCTGCGCCGGCTGGGGTCGGTGCCGAGCGCGCGGGGCGTGCTGGACGCGGACGCGGCGCTGGCGGCGGACGACGCGCCGTGGCACCGGACGCGGGTGCTGGTGAAGCGGGCCCGGTACGCGCTGGAGGTGTGCGGGCAGCCGTCGGCGGTGCTGGACGAGCTGGACCGGGTGCTGCTGCGGCACCAGGAGGCGTCCGAGGCGGCGGTCACGGCGGCGACGGCGGCGCGCACGCCGCGGATCACCCCGGCGACGGCGTACGTGCTGGGCGTGGTGCACGCCGACCAGCGGCTGGAGGTGGAGGCGGCCCGGTACGCCTTCGGGCGGCGGTGGCCGGAGCTGCCGCCGGGGGCGGAGGCGTGGCTGGAGCTGCCGCCGGCCGGGGGCTGGGGGTCGGCGGCGGAATCGCGGACGGCCTGAGGTGGGCGGGCGGCCGTCGTCGTCCGGACGGCCCGCGTCCGGGAGGCCGTCGTCCGAGCGGACGGTGTCCGGCGGGCGGGTGGTGCTGGCGGCGGGGGCGGTGCTCTGGCTGCCCGGCCGTCCGAAGAAGAGCGGCCGGCTCGGCCGGCCGAGGATCGCGGTGATCCACCGGCCGAAGTACGACGACTGGAGTCTGCCGAAGGGGAAGCTGCACCCCGGTGAGGGCGTGGTCGAGGCGGCTCTGCGGGAGGTGCGGGAGGAGACGGGGTTCTCCTGTGTGCTGGGGGCGGAGCTGCCGACCCAGCACTACCTGGCGCAGGGCCGGCCGAAGGAGGTCCGGTACTGGGCGGCGGTGCCCACGGAAGGGGAGTTCCGGCCGAACCGGGAAGTGGACCGTCTGGAGTGGCTGCCGGCCGGGAAGGCGAGGGCGCGGCTCTCCCGGGAGCAGGACCGGCGGCTGGTGGACGCGCTGCTGGAGCTGCTGGGGGCCAGGCCGGTGCGGTTGCACGGTCCGGAGACGTGAAGGAACAGTGGAAGTGATCTCCCTGCGCTCTTGCCGTGACGCAACCGTTACTACCTGACGTAGTTTCCTGTCATCCGTTCGAGGTTCACTCGCCGTTCACTTGCGACCGGCTGACGCGTCACCTCCCCGGCCTAACTTCGGTACCACCGGCGGGCCGAACGGGCCCCGGACCTCAGCAAAACCCGCGCTTCGCCCTGCTCGGCAGGGCCTGCGCGTCGGGCAATGCCACAGAAAGGGACACCCTGTGAAGCTCCAGCGGAACGGCCGCTCCAAGGCCCTCGCGATCGGTGCCATGGCGCTCGTCAGCTCGCTGTCGCTCGCCGCCTGCGGCTCGGACGATAACAACAACAACGCCGCCGCCCCGTCGGGCTCCAGCGGTGCCGCCGCCCCCGCCGCGATCAACTGTGGCTCGAAGCCCACCGCGCTCGTTGCCGCCGGTTCCACCGCCCAGGGCAACGCGATCGACATCCTGAAGAACAACTTCGAGGCGGCCTGCAAGGGCGCCACCATCAACTACGGTGGCGGCGGCTCCGGCGCCGGCATCCAGCAGTTCAACCAGGGCAAGATCCAGTTCGCCGGTTCGGACTCGGCGCTGAAGCCGGCCGAGGTCGACGCCAGCAAGGCCGTCTGCACCGGTGGCCAGGGCATCAACCTGCCGCTCGTCGCGGGCCTGATCTCGATCGTCTACAACGTGGACGGCGTCGACAACCTGGTCCTGGACGGCCCGACGATTGCGAAGATCTTCGACTCGCAGATCACCAAGTGGAACGACCCGGCGATCGTCGCGCTGAACCCGAGCGCCAAGCTGCCGGACGCCGACATCCAGACCTTCCACCGCACCGACGACTCGGGCACCAACGAGAACCTGACCAAGTACCTCGCCAAGACCTCGGGCGGCGCCTGGTCCTACCCGCCCAGCAAGGCTTGGGCGGGCAAGAACGGCCAGGGTGCCAACGGTTCGGCCGGTGTCTCGGCCCAGGTGAAGCAGGTCAAGAACTCGATCAGCTACGCCGAGCTCTCCTACGCGCAGACCAACAACCTGAAGAGCGCCGCGATCAGCACCGGCGCCTCCAAGCCGGTCGAGGCCACCGCCGCCAACGCCGCCAACACCTTCGCCAAGGCGCAGATCGCCGGCACCGGCAGCGACCTGGCGCTGACCCTCGACTACGCGACCAAGGACGAGGGCTCCTACCCGCTGGTCCTGGTCACCTACGAGATCGCCTGCGACAAGGGCAACAAGGCCGACACCCTCGACACCCTGAAGGCCTTCCTGGCGTACTCCGCCAGTGACGCGGGCCAGAAGGCGATCGGCGACGGCGGCTACGTGCCGCTGCCGAAGTCGCTGACCGACAAGGTCAACACGGCCATCGGCTCGCTTGCCTGACGCAGTAGGACCTCCGCTGGGGCGGCCCCGTGAACGAGGGGGGCCGGGGCCGCCCCCGCGGTCAGTACCGACCAACGCAACACGTCCGGGGCACCGCCGCCAGGGTGCCGCCCCCTCGGGGCCGCACCACCAGACCGGAGTAGACCAATGACTTCATCCACCCCTGCCGCCCCGCGAGGCAGGGAACGCCGCCAGCGCGACAGCCGGGTCGGCGACAAGATCTTCATGAACCTGTCCCGCGGGTCGGGCATCCTGCTGCTGGTGGTCATGGCCGCCATCGCGGGCTTCCTGACCTGGCGCTCGGTCATCGCACTGAGCAAGAACGAGGGCAACTTCCTCACCACCTTCGAGTGGACGCCGGACGCCCCGACGCCGGTCTTCGGCATCGCCGTCCTCGCGTTCGGCACCATCGTCAGCGCGCTGATCGCGATGCTGATCGCCGTCCCGGTCGCCATCGGGATCGCCCTGTTCATCTCCCACTACGCGCCGCGCCGGATCGCCCAGCCGTTCGCCTACCTGGTGGACCTGCTGGCGGCCGTGCCCAGCATCATCTACGGCCTGTGGGGCGCGCTCTTCCTGGTGCCGCACCTGGGCGGCCTGAACAGCTGGCTGGACCAGTACCTCGGCTGGACGTACATCTTCGACCAGTCCCGGGCCGGCACCACCCCGCGGAACCTGTTCACCGTCGGCATCCTGCTGGCGATCATGATCCTGCCGATCATCACGGCGGTCAGCCGTGAGGTCTTCCGGCAGGCCCCGCGGATGCACGAGGAGGCGGCGCTCGCCCTCGGCGCGACCCGCTGGGAGATGATCCGCACCGCGGTGCTGCCGTTCGGCCGCCCCGGGATCATCTCGGCCTCGATGCTCGGCCTCGGCCGCGCGCTCGGCGAGACCATCGCGGTCGCCGTCGTGCTCTCCTCCAGCAACGTGCTCTCGCTGCACCTGCTCGACCCGGGCGGCGGCACCTTCGCGCAGAACATCGCGCTGAAGTTCAACGAGGCCCAGCCCTTCGGCCGGGACGCGCTGATGGCCTCCGGCCTCGTCCTGTTCGTGATCACCCTGCTGGTGAACGGTGCCGCGCGGCTGATCGTCGCCCGCCGCAAGGAGTACTCCGCATGAGCGCCGCGACCACTTCCGTTCCGGCGGACGCCCGTCCGGTGAGCCGCCTGCTGACCGCCAACCGGCTGCCCAAGTGGGCCCCGGGCGCCGTCGCCGCCGGCTCGATCGTCCTCGGCTGCGGCATCGGCCTGGTCGGAGACCTGAAGAGCAAGCTCCAGTGGGGCCTGATCGCCGCGATCCTCTTCGTGGTCATCAGCTACGTGCTCTCGGCCCAGGTCGAGGGCCGGCGCCAGGCCAAGGACCGCCTCGCCACCTCGCTGGTCTGGGTGGCCTTCATCCTGGCGGTCGTCCCGCTGCTCTCGCTGACCGTCTACACCATCCAGCAGGGTGCCAGTGTGGTGGACGGCAACTTCCTGACCCACTCCATGATGGGCGTGCGTTCAGCGGGCCCCGGTGGCGGCATCTACCACGCGCTGATCGGCACCCTGGAGCAGGTCGGCCTGGCCACCCTGATGGCCGCCCCGATCGGTCTGCTGACCGCCGTCTACCTGGTCGAGTACGGCCGCGGCACGCTCGCCAAGGCGGTCACCTTCTTCGTCGACGTCATGACGGGTGTCCCGTCGATCGTCGCCGGTCTGTTCATCCTGTCCTTGTGGAACATCGCCCTCGGTTTCAACTACTCCGGCTTCTCGGGCAGCCTCGCGCTGGCGATCCTGATGATGCCGGTCGTGGTCCGCTCCACCGAGGAGATGCTCAAGCTCGTCCCGAACGAGCTGCGCGAGGCGTCGTACGCGCTCGGCGTGCCGAAGTGGAAGACCATCCTGCGGATCGTCCTCCCCACCGCCATCGGCGGCATCACCACCGGTGTGATGCTCGCGGTCGCCCGCATCACGGGTGAGACCGCCCCGGTGATGATGCTGGTCTTCGGTGCCGCCTACATCAACAACAACCCGTTCGACGGACCGCAGCAGTCGCTGCCGATGTACATCTGGCAGCAGTACGCCGTGGTGAACAACGACTACGGCTACGCCCGTGCCTGGGGTGCCGCGCTGGTGCTGATCGCCTTCGTGATGGGGCTCAACCTCATCGCCCGGGGCATCGCCCGGTGGCGCTCGCCCAAGGCCGGACACTGAGCGACCGACTGACGTACGACGAAGACTGAGAGAAGACGAACGATCATGGCCAAGCGCATCGACGTCAGCGGACTGTCCGCCTACTACGGCTCCACCAAGGCCATCGAGGACATCTCGATGTCCGTCGAACCCCGCTCGGTGACGGCCTTCATCGGCCCCTCCGGCTGCGGCAAGTCCACCTTCCTGCGGACCCTCAACCGGATGCACGAGGTGATCCCCAACGCCCGCGTCGAGGGCAAGGTGCTCCTGGACGACGAGAACCTGTACGGCGCCAGCGTCGACCCGGTCGCCGTCCGCCGCTCGGTCGGCATGGTCTTCCAGCGCCCGAACCCGTTCCCGACCATGTCGATCTACGACAACGTGGTCGCCGGGCTGAAGCTCGCGGGTGTGCGCAAGAAGTCCGTGCTGGACGGCGTGGTGGAGAAGTCGCTCAAGGGCGCCAACCTCTGGAACGAGGTCAAGGACCGCCTGAACAAGCCGGGCGCCGGCCTCTCCGGCGGTCAGCAGCAGCGTCTGTGCATCGCCCGCGCCATCGCGGTCGAGCCGGAGGTCCTGCTGATGGACGAGCCCTGCTCCGCCCTCGACCCGATCTCCACCCTCGCCATCGAGGACCTGATCGGTGAGCTGAAGTCCGAGTTCACCATCGTCATCGTGACGCACAACATGCAGCAGGCGGCCCGCGTCAGCGACCGCACCGCCTTCTTCAACCTGGCCGGCGTCGGCCAGCCGGGCAAGCTGATCGAGCTCGACGACACCCAGCGGATCTTCTCCAACCCGTCGGTGCAGGCGACCGAGGACTACATCTCCGGCCGCTTCGGCTGATCGGCCCGCCCGCCGATGTGCGGGCGGCGCCCCAGCGGCGCTTCACAGGCTGCTTCGTGGTGCTGCATGGCGGTGCCGCCGCGGAGCATGAAAGGGCCCGCCCCCCGAGATGTGGGGGGCGGGCCCTGTCGTTTGCGGTCCGGTGGCGTCCGGTGGCGTCCGGTCCGGTCCGCCGGGTCATCCCCAGAACAGGTGGGCGAACCAGTACACCAGCGCTGCGACGATGGCGGCCGCCGGCATCGTGATGAACCAGCCGAGCACGATGTTCTTGGCGACGCCCCAGCGCACCGCGCGGATCCGCTTGGTGGCTCCGGCACCCATGATCGCCGAGGTGATCACATGGGTGGTGGAGATCGGCGCCTTGAAGACGAACGAGGTGATGTACATGACGGCCGAGGCGGTGGCCTCGGCGGCGAAGCCCTGCGGCGGGTCCAGCTCGATGATCTTCCGGCCCAGGGTCCGCATGATCCGCCAGCCGCCGGCGTAGGTGCCCAGCGAGAGCATGGTGGCGCAGGAGATCTTCACCCAGACCGGGATCGGGTCCCCCGCGCTCTGGTGGCCCGAGATCACCAGGGCCAGCACCACGATGCCCATGGTCTTCTGCGCGTCCTGCAGACCGTGCGCGAGCGCCATCGCGGCGGCCGAGGCCGTCTGGGCGACCCGGAAGTTGCGCTTGGCCCGGTGCGGGTTGGCCCGCCGGAAGAGCCAGAGGATCGCCAGCATCACCAGGAAGCCGCCGACCAGGCCGACCACGGGCGAGACGATCATCGGAATGATGATCTTGTCGATGACGCCGCTCCAGATCACCTCGGTGCCGCCGGCCAGCGCCGCGCCCACCATGCCGCCGAACAGCGCGTGCGAGGAGGAGGACGGGAGACCGAAGTACCAGGTCACCAGGTTCCAGGCGATGGCGCCGACCAGCGCGGCGAACAGGATCACCATGCCCTGGTCGCCGGTCGGGGTCTCGATGATGCCCTGCGAGACGGTGTGCGCCACCCCGCTGCCCAGGAAGGCGCCCGCCAGGTTCATCACCGCGGCCATCGCCAGTGCCGCCCGGGGCGTCAGCGCCCGGGTGGAGACCGAGGTGGCGATCGCGTTGGCCGAGTCGTGGAAGCCGTTGGTGTAGGTGAAGAAGAAGGCAACGCCGACGACGGCGATGAGTGCTGCCATGTCCACGGGGGTCAGGACTCCTTGACCGCGATGGTCTCCACCGTGTTGGCGACGTGCTCGAAGGCGTCCGCGGCCTGTTCGAGGACGTCCACGACCTGCTTCAGCTTGAGCACCTCGATGGCCTCGTACTGGCCGGAGAAGAGGTGGGCGAGCAGCTTGCGGTGGATCTGGTCGGCCTGGTTCTCCAGCCGGTTGACCTCGATCCAGTACTCGGTCAGGTTGGACATGCTCCGCAGGTTGGGCATCGCCTCGGCGGTCAGCTCGGCGGCGCGGGCCAGGACCTCGATCTGCTGCTCGATCCCCTTCGGCAGGGTCTGGATGTCGTAGAGGACGACCAGGTCGACGGCCTCCTCCATGAAGTCCATGATGTCGTCCAGCGACGAGGCGAGGTTGTAGATGTCCTCGCGGTCGAAGGGCGTGATGAAGGACGAGTTCAGCTGGTGGAAGATCGCATGGGTGGTGTCGTCTCCGGCGTGCTCGGCGGCGCGCATGCGCTCGACGATCTCCGCGCGGGCCGACACGTCTGATCCCAGCAGTTCCAGCAGGAGCTTCGAGCCGACGACCAGGTTCTCCGCGGCGGCGGCGAACATGTCGTAGAAACTCGTCTCCTTCGGGGTCAGGCTAAAACGCACGGAAATCTCCGATGTGCGGGGTAGGGGACTGAACGATGCTAGGTGCAACCGAGCACCACGGCACAAACGGGGTGCTCGAAGCGGAGCCGGAACCTCCCCTTCCGTTCGGCTGCCGCGGCAGTGGACCCGATCCGCACCACAGGTGCGGGCATGAGCCCCCAGTCTGACGGAACCTCGCCCGGATCGCCCCTGTCGTGCGGCGGGAACAGCGGGGTGTTCCCCGGACGGGGGAACCCCGCCGCAGGCACCCGCGGACGGTCGCCCGTGCCGGAGGAACACCACGACGGGCCCGGGTGTTGGACACTGGAGGCCGACGCAGCCACCAGGCACTCAGACGAAGGCGGGCCGATGACCACCACGCAAGCGCGCACCGAGCCGGAGCAGGCGCCCGGGGCGGAACCGCACGGCGAGCACGCTGCTCCCCAGAAGACGCCGGACGCCCACACCGCCCACGGTCCGCACGGGTACAGCGGGCAGAAGGACGCGCACCTCAAGCGGCTGCGCCGGATCGAGGGCCAGATCCGCGGCCTGCAGCGGATGGTCGACGAGGACGTCTACTGCATCGACGTGCTCACCCAGGTCTCGGCCAGCACCAAGGCCCTGCAGTCCTTCGCGCTCTCGCTGCTGGAGGAGCACCTGCGGCACTGCGTCGCGGCCGCCGCCGAGGAGGGCGGCACCGAGCTGGACGCCAAGGTCGCCGAGGCCACCGCGGCGATCGGCCGGCTGCTGCGCAGCTGACCCCGGCCGTCGGGCGCGTCGGCCGGCCCTAGTCGCCCCGCGGATCCCGCGCCGGTCCGGCTGTCGGGCCGGCGGCCGGACCGCCGTCGGGCCGGTCGAGCAGCACCTCGTCGATCCGCTCGGTCGGCAGCCGGTCACCGCTGCTGGCCGTGGCGGCGATCATCAGCTCACCGGCCAGCTCGATCTCGTCGAGGGCCGCGTCGTCGTGGCCGCCGCTGCGGCCGCCCGTGGACGACATCACCTGCACCACCCCTTCAGCGCCTCGCCAGCCCGGGCGGCAGCCACCCGGCGTCCAGCCTAGGCACTTCGGAGCCCGTCCACATGGCACGGACGGGCCATCTCGGCGCCGCCGAAACGGGTGGGCCCGGGGGGTTCCGGGCCCACCCGGACCGGCGGCCCCCGCGCCCGCGCTCCCGGAACGCGCTACTTCGGGCTCTCGGTGGGCTTCATCGCGAAGATGTCCGCGGCCGGCGGCTCGGCCGCCTCCACCGGTGCGCCGAACTCGCTCAGCGTGGTGGTCGAGACCACCTTGACCTGGTCCTTCGCCTCCTTGGAACCGGCCACCCCGGCGAAGGTGAAGACCTCGACCACCTTGTGCAGCCGCCCCTCGTCGTCCAGCCAGGCGTCGTAGGGGACCTCCTTGACGGTGAAGGTCTGCGCCCCCATCCGCAGGCCGTCCCCGGCCCGGCCGCCGGTGGCGTCGGCCGCCTTGGCGAGGTCCAGGGTGCCGCGGTAGTGCTTCAGGGGCACCCCGTCGACCGGCTCGGTGCCGATCAGCTCGGCCTTCTGGGCCCCGCGCAGCGCGCCGGCGGCGGCCGCCGGGTCGGTGGCCCCGCCGCTGACCAGGTTGCCGTCCGGCAGCTGGCGGACGTCCAGCTTGACCCACTTGCCCTCCGGCACCTTGGCCCCGCTGTTCTGCAGGTAGACCGTGCCGGGCAGGAGCACTTCGACGATCTTGCCGGTGGTCGCGGCGCCCGGCGGGACCTGCACCTCCAGCCGGCCGATCCGCTTCACGTAGTCGTAGCCGCCGCTGCCGGTGAAGACGGCCTTCTTCTCCGCGGACTCGGTCACCAGCTCGGTGACGGCGTGCGCGGAGCCCGCCCGGCCGGTGATGTCGGCGGCGCCGCGGACCGCGCCCAGCGGGTCGGTCGCGAGCTGGTCGGGGGCGCCGCTCGCCCGCTGGTCGGCCGGGGCGGCGTCCGCGGCGTCCGCGCCGCCCACACCGTCCGGCGAGCAGCCGGCCAGGACGGCCGCCCCGGCCAGGACGACGGCGAGCAGGGCGGCTCCCGCCGCCGGACGCACCCGCCGCCCGGTGCGGCCGGCCGTCGGGCCGGCGGTGCGCTGCTGGTCGGTCATCTTCATCCTCGCGACAACCCCTTCGGGCCCGACTGCCCCGCCGGCCACCGTCGCGGGTGGGCAGAGCTCTTGCCGGGCAAACGAGTTGGGGCGCGAGGGGTTACGCGATGTCCCGCGTGTCACAGGCGTCGCGCACCGGAGCCCCGGCGCGTTACCGTGAACCACGTGCACAGTGAGCTGCCGGCGGTACCCGGCACCACCCCGACGCCCGAGCACTGCGTCGCGATCAGCGAACGCGGCTCCTTCTCCTTAGCGACCTGCAGTTGCGGCTGGTTCTCGCCGGCCCGGCGCTCGCGCGACCTCTCCCGGCGCGAGGCGGACGCCCACCTCGCCGACAGCGGGGCGGTCCCGGGGTAGGCCGTCCCGGGGACCGTCCCGGGCAGTCGTCCTGGGCGGTCGTCTCAGGCGGCGAGGTCGGACTCCCGCGACTGCTCCTCGGCACGGACGGTGCCCCGAGTCCCGCCGCCACGCCGGCCCGGCCGGCCCGGACCCCGCTCGGCGCCCCGTCCGGCGCGGATCAGCGGGGCCAGCGGCGTGCGCGCGATCGCGTGGCAGAGCGGCACGAGCACGGCCATCGCGATCGGCGCCAGCAGCAGCACCACCGCGGTGGCGAGCGCGAAGCCGCCGATCACGTCGGTCGGGTAGTGGACGCCCATGTACATCCGGCAGAAGCCCTGCAGCAGGGCCAGGCCGCCGGCGATCCAGCCGAGCCGCCGGTTGACCAGGAACAGCGCCACCGCGATGCCCATCGACATCGTGGAGTGGTCGCTGACGAAGGAGTAGGTGCCGGCCTTGCCCTCGACCAGCACCTCCAGCCCGGGGTGGTCCACGAAGGGCCGGGGGCGGTCCACGATCGCCGAGATCGGCAGGTTGGCCAGCTCGGCGATGGCGACCGCCAGCGGGGCCCAGAGCAGCCCGGCGACCGCCACCGGGGCGTCCGGGCGCCGCCGGGCCCGCAGCCAGCCCACCAGGCCCAGCAGGGCCAGGCCGATCAGGATGCCGTACTCGCCGACCCAGGAGACCAGGTGGTCCAGAGCGGCCGGGGCGTGTCTGGCCAGGCCGTTGACGGCGTAGAGCAGCCCGAGGTCGGGGTTGGTCGTGTCGGCAAGCGGCGTCGACACGCCGCACCTCCTTCTGGGTCCGCTGCACCTGGTCGTTCGCACCGTGGCCCACCTGCCGCCGCCTGGTGCGCGGCGGTTGACGGTCGGCCACCGGACACAACGTCATCACTGGCATACAGCGTTCCACGGAAACACGCAGTTATGGAAACTTGACTCAGCGTCCACACCGCGCGCACACCCGGCGGGTGGGCGGGGTTCAGTTCTTTGGCGGGAGTTGACCTGAACCTGCCGCCCCGGCGCCGGGTGCCCCGGCGGCCGCGGCGGCACCGGACCGGCCGGGCGGTACGGCCGGGGCCGTCGGCTGCGCGGCCGGGGCGGGCGGGGCCGGCGTGGGTGTCTGGGCCGGTGCCTGGGCCGGCGTCTGGGCCGGGTCGCCGGGGCGGCTGGGAGCGATCACCCCGCCGTCGTCGTTGCGGTCCGGCAGGGCCTGAGCGCCGTCCGAGGTGACCCGGGTGGCGCCGATGTACTCCCGGGTGTCGATCTTGTCGTAGCGGATCACCGCGTTGGTGTGCGGAGCGTTGATCATGTACCCGCCGCCCACGTAGATGCCGACGTGGTGGATGCTCCGCGGATCGGTCAGATCGGTCGCCCAGAACACCAGGTCCCCCGGGCGCAGCTGGTCGCGCGAGGGGTGCGGACCGGCGTACCACTGGTCGTTGGCCACGCGGGGCAGGGTGATGCCCACGCTCTCGAACGCGGCCTTGGTGAGCCCGGAGCAGTCGAACCTTCCGTTCTGCCACGCTTTTCCGTCGCCGCCCCACAGGTACGGGGTGCCGAGCTTGGTCTGCGCGAAGTAGATGGCGCCCGCCGACTGCGCCGAGACCTCCACCGGGGCGGACGGGGTGACCGGGGCGGCGAAGCTGCGGGCCGTCGCCAGGATGTTCCGCACGTACCCCTGGGTCTCCCGGTACGGCGGCACTCCCTGGTACTTCGTCACCGCGCCCGGCCCGGCGTTGTAGGCGGCCAGCATGTTGGACTGACGGTCACCCGGGACCTTGGAGACGTCCCGGGCGAGCGCGCAGTCGAAGGTGGCCGCCGAGGCGATGGCGTCCAGCGGGTCCCAGGGGTCCCGCCGGCCGTCGTTGTTGCCGTCCGTGCCGTACGACGCCCAGGTGCCCGGCATGAACTGCGCCAGGCCCTCCGCACCCACACCGGAACGGGCCCGCGGGTCGAAACCGCTTTCCTGGTACAACTGCGCCGCGAGCAACGGGGGGGAGAGATCGGGGCAGAGCCGGCCCCACTGTTCGATCTGCGCCTGGAAGGCGGCCGGAACGGTCCCCGGGGAGAGCCCGGCGGCATTGCCCTGCTGCTGTGGCGTCCCGCTCGCCGCATACGTCCCGAGCGTCACCAGGCCGACGAAGCCGGCGAGGACAACTCCCGCAGCAGCGGCGGCCGTACCGCCTTTCCGGAGTACCATCAGCACCATCCCGACGAATCGTCAGTCGAAGTGTCCCGGAAGGCGTTGCTCACCGCAATCATCAGAGATACAAAGAGTGAGCGCTATCCTTCGTACGGTGGACATCCTCGCGTACGTGTCCGATGCCTCACGACCAATCCGCGAGAAGTAGCCAAGTCGACATCAGATCTGGCCAAGAATAGGTACCGACCCTTCGCGCGGGCGGGGTCTGGGCCCTTGAATTTGCCTGATCGGGCGGTGAGATGGAAATGAACCAGAGCAGCGTGCAGAGCATCGCGATCGGCCACCTGGCCGAGGACCCTCCAAAGAAGCCGAATATCGACACCATCATCGGCGGGATCGCCCCGGACTGGGGCCCGTTCGCGAGCCTCGGGTCGGAGGCCCGGGTGATGGTCGAGGTCGTCATGGCCGTGGCCATCCTGGCCTGCCTGGGCCTCGCCGTCTGGGGCGCGGCCAAGCAGCGGATCGGCGCCACCGCGATGCGCGACAGCTTCGGCGCCGAACAGGGCAAGGGGCTGATCATCGCGGGGCTGACCGGCGTGTTCATCATTGGATCACTCGGCACTCTGTTCACCATTGTGTACGGCATGGCGATCTGACGAACAGGCAGATCGGACAGTCGGGACGGAAGCGGCGGTTCGGACTCTTCGGATCCTTCGGGCCGTCGTGACGTGACGGCGGCGCCTGCGGCGCCGACCGGCCTGTCCGATCGTCCGACCGTCTGTACGTCTGTCCGGGCATCCGTGAATGCTCGGAGCCCCGCCGGGAATCCATCCATCACCCCTTCCCTCCGCGCCCGCCCACGGCCGGAGGGGCCCCCGGAGCCGCCAGCCGGCTCCCCGCACCAGGAGGGCCGCCGTGCCGTTGTCCGACGACCAGCCGCACACCCGTACGCGGCTGCCGGTCGGCGAACAGCCCTCCTCCCAGCCGGGCGCCCTTCAGGCGCGACCGCTGCGCACCCTGCTGACCGCGCTCCTCGTCGTCGCCCTGCTCGTGCTGGCGATCTCGGTGGCCAACCGGGGCAAGCCCGACCCCGGCACCGGCAACACCGGCCGCTCCGCCGACCGGGCCGCCGCCACCGCGGCCTCCAGCGGCGAACAGCCCGTCACCACCACCGCCAACGGCATCGCCTCCGGCTTCCCGCACACCGACCAGGGCGCCCAGTCCGCCGCCGCCAACTACGCGGTGGCCATCGGCTCCGCCGACATGTTCCGCACCGACACCCGCCACACCATCATCACCACCATCGCCGACCCGGCCACCGCCCCGACCCTCCAGTCCCGCCTGGACCAGGGGTTCGGCGGCGACACGGTGGCCCGCTACGGCCTGGACGCCCAGGGCCGGGCGCCCAAGGGCCTCACCTTCGTCAGCCGCACCATTCCGGTGGGTACCAAGTCAGTCGGCTACACCGATGCGGAGACCAAGGCCGAGGTCTGGTGCACCGGCCTGACCGGCCTCGCCGGCGAGCGCTCCATGCTGCCGGTGGTGACGAGCTGGTTCACGCTCACCCTCTCCCTGCGCTGGACGGGCAGCGACTGGAAGCTCACGGACTACACGAGCCGGCAGGGGCCCGCCCCCATGCCGGGAGATGAACAGGCCGCCACCGCCGAGGAGATCACCGGCGCCGTCCAGCAGTTCGGGGGTTTCCGCTATGCCCGTTGAGATGACCGTCGCCCCGCCGGCGGCCCGCCGCGGCCCACGCCGCGGCACCGCGGCCGGGGGCGCCGCGCGGACCGCCGTCCGCCGCGCCGGGACGCTGGCGGGCGCGTTGGCGACCCTCCAGCTCGGCGCGCTCCTCGCGGCCCAGCGGGTCTTCGCCGAGCCGTCCCCGACGGGCTCGCCGTCCGCCTCCCCGTCCCCGTCCCCGACGGCGACCTGCCAGAAGGTGGACCTCCCGATTCCCGGCAGCGACGCGGGCTGTGCCCCGAACGGCGCCGTGGTCATCCCCGGGAGTGGGACGGTGGGGTCGGTGACGGATCCGTTGGGGTCGTTGGCGAAGGGGTGTGCGCAGGCGGCGGCGTGGGTGGTGCGGAAGCTGTCGGGGTCGATCGACGGGACGACGGAGGTGGACTTCACCAATGCGTCGTTCCTGCAGCAGTACGCGGTGGTGTTCGCCGCGTCGACGATCATCACGCTGGTGCTCTGGCTGCTCGCGGTGACCAAGCGGGCGGTGCGCGGGGCGCCGTTGGCGACGGCGATCTCGGAGGCGATCGGGTTCCTGTGGCTGACGGTGATCGCGTCGGCGTTCACGCCGTTGATCCTGTACACGGTGGTGAGCGCGACCGACGGGCTGACCAAGGCGATCGCGGTGGGGACGAAGTCGGACACCGGGACGTACCTGGGCGGGTTCGCGGACACCCTGGAGAAGGGTGACATCGGCGGCGGGCCGCTGATCCTGATCATCACCTCGCTGGTGGCGGTGCTGGCGGCGGCGGTGCTCTGGATCGAGCTGCTGATCCGGGCGGCGATGCTGTACGTGGGCGCGCTGTTGGGGACGGCGGTGTACGCGGGACTGGTGGACAAGCAGTTGTGGAAGCACGTGCGCCGCTGGGCGGGGGTGATGGTGGCGGTGGACCTGGCGAAGCCGATCATCGTGATCATCCTCGGGCTGGCCGGTGCGGTGTCGGCCGGGGCGGGCGCGAGCGACGACTTCGCGCGGGTGCTGTCGGGGCTGGCGATCCTGTTCCTGTCGATCTTCGCGAGCGCCTCCGTGTACCGGTTCGTGCCGGGCTTCGGGGACGAGATGATGAACATGCGCCGGGCCCGGGCGAGTGCGGTGTCTGCCGGATCGGCGATGATCAACGGGACCGCGAACTTCATGCGACAGGGCATCAGCACGCACGGCGACCGCGGCCCGCAGGCGGGTGGCGGCGGGGGCGGTTCGGGCGCGGGCGGCGGTTCGGTCGCCCCGGGCATCGCCGCCCACGCGGCGCGCACGCCCGCGCCGCCGGCGCAGGCCGGGCCGCCGGCCCAGTCCTCGGGTGCGGTCCGCGACAGCAATCCAGCGAAGGGAGGGTGACGGGTAAGTGAGCAGCGAACCACTCGGCCAGTACGGCGCCCAGTACGCCCAGCCGTACGTGCACCAGCGCCGTACCTACCTGATCGGCAAGGCCCGCCCGAACGCCCCGATCGGCCGGAACCGGGAGTCCGGGGAGATCGTGCTGATCATCTTCGGGGCCTTCCTCGGCATGGTCTGGGGCCTGATGATGCCGATCCTGCCGTTGCGCATCGCCGGGCTGGTGGGCCTGCCCGTGCTGGCGATCGCGGCGGTGTACGTGCCGTACCGGCGCCGGACGTTCTACAAGTGGGTGGAGATCAACCGCACCTACCGCCGGACGGTCCGCAGCGGCCGGGCGGTGTGGAAGTCGGACGCGATGGACGCCGGGACGCGGTTGGACGGCCGTGAGGTGGAGATCGGGCCGCCGCCCGGGGTGGGGCGGCTGCGCTGGCTGTCGGCGCCGTTCGGGCCGGACGAGGTCGGGGTGCTGATGCACCTGGAGCGGCGCACGGTGACGGCGGCGATCGAGATCGAGGGTCCGGGTGTCGGGCTGCGCGACTCGGAGGACCAGGAGGCGCTGGTCGACCGGTTCGGGACGCTGCTGAAGCACGTCGCGAACGGGGACGGCTTCGTGACCCGGCTGCAGATCCTGGCCCGCACCCTGCCGGCCGACCCGGACGCGCACGCCAAGGACGTAGAGCGGCGCGGCGATCCGGGCGCGCCGCGCTGGCTGATGGACTCGTACGACCAGCTGCAGTCGATGGTGTCGACCTCGTCGGAGCAGCACCGGGCGTACCTGGTGGCGTGCATGCACTACACCCGGGACCTCGCGGCCGAGGCGCACGCGATGGGCCGCACCGCGACCGGGCGGCGGGCCCGGGACGACGAGGGGCTGGCCGCGGTGATGGCGCGCGAGCTGACCGACATCTGCGCGCGGCTGGCGGAGGCGGACATCCGGGTGCGGCAGCCGCTGGGCCAGGCCCGGCTCTCCTCGCTGCTGCACTCGATGTACGACCCGGACCACCCGATCGACCACATCCAGGCGATGTCCAAGCGGAACGCCTGGCCGGCCGAGCTGGACGCGACCCACCCGCAGTACCTGGAGGCGAAGACCCGCGAGTCGGCGACCCGGGAGCCGTGGTGCCACGCCACCGCGTGGATCAAGGAGTGGCCGCTGACCCCGGTCGGCGTCAACTTCCTGGCGCCGCTGCTGGTGCACACCCCGGACGTGATCCGGACGGTGGCGGTGACGATGGATCTGGAGCCCACGGACGTCGCGATCGAGCGGATGCTCACCGAGAAGACCAACGACGAGGCGGAGGCCAGCCGGGCCGCCAAGATGAACCGGACGATCGACCCGCGCGACCTGGCCCACACCGGCCGGGTGGACCAGCGCGGTGACGACCTGGCGTCCGGCGCGGCCGGCGTCAACCTGGTCGGTTACATCACGGTCTCCTCGCGCAACCCCGACGCGCTGGCCCGGGACAAGCGGACGATCCGGGCGTCGGCGGGCAAGAGCTACCTGAAGCTGGAGTGGTGCGACCGCGAGCACCACCGCGCGTTCGTCAACACCCTGCCGTTCGCCACCGGTATCCGCCGCTGAGCGGGCACCGGCCGAGCGACTGATCTGGAGGCCCCCGTATGGCGATCGGCAACCTCACCGACGCGTTCACCACCCTGATGTTCGGCAAGGTGGAGACCACCCGGCTGCCGGTGCGCACCTCCACCGGCCAGGCGCAGGCGGTCTACCTGCCGACCGCCGCGCCGGGGCTGGGCGACTCCGGGGTGATCATCGGACGGGAGGTGTACAGCGGGAAGGGGTACGTCTACGACCCGTTCCAGCTGTACGGCCAGCAGCTGCCGGCCCCGCACTGGCTGGTGCTGGGGGAGTCCGGCAACGGCAAGTCGGCGCTGGAGAAGACCTATGTGCTGCGCCAACTGCGCTTCCGGGACCGGCAGGTGGTGGTGCTGGACGCGCAGGGCGAGGACGGGGTCGGCGAGTGGAACCTGATCGCCAATGCGCTGGGCATAAAGTCGATCCGGCTGGACCCGATGGCGGCCCGGGACGGCGGGGTGAAGCTGAACCCGCTGGACCCGGCGATCACCCAGACGGGGCAGCTGTCGCTGCTGCGCACCATCATCGAGGTGGCGATGGGGCGCGGGCTGGAGGAGCGGGCGGGCTTCGCGCTGAAGGCCGCGCACGCGCACGTGGTGGCGACGGTCCGGGACCGGCAGCCGGTGCTGAACGACATCATCGACACCCTGCGCAACCCCGAGCTGTCCTCGGTGGAGTCGTTGGGCGTGGCGGTGAAGGACGTGCAGTCCTGGGGCCTGGACGTCGCGCTGGTGCTGGACCGGCTGGTCGACGGCGACCTGCGGGGCATGTTCGACGGGTCGACCACGGACGGCATCGACCTGGACGCGCCGCTGATCGTCTTCGACCTCTCGCACATCGACCGCAACTCGATCGCGATGCCGATCCTGATGGCGATCGTCGGGGTCTGGCTGGAGCACACCTGGATCAGGCCGGACCGCAAGAAGCGGATCTTCCTGGTCGAGGAGGCCTGGCACATCATCAACAGCCCCTTCGTGGCACAGCTGTTCCAGCGGCTGCTGAAGTTCGGCCGCCGGCTGGGCCTGTCCTTCGTCGCCGTGGTGCACCACCTGTCGGACGTGGTGGACGGGGCGGCGGCCAAGGAGGCTTCGGCGATCCTCAAGATGGCCTCCACCCGGACCATCTACATGCAGAAGGCCGAGGAGGCGCGCGCCACCGGGCGGGTGCTCGGCCTGCCGCGCTGGGCGGTGGAGATCATCCCCACGCTCTCGCCGGGCATCGCGGTCTGGGACGTCAACGGCAACGTCCAGGTGGTGAAGCACATCATCACCGATGCGGAACGCCCGCTGGTCTACACCGACCGCGCGATGACCGAGGACGCGGTGGCCGAACGGGTGCGGGCCGACCGGCAGTTGGCAGCCGAGCCGGGCGTCTGAGGCCCGGCCCGGCGGAGAAAGTCCGACGACGATTCGTCAGCAGGTAACCCTGTCGTTACGTCCGGGGGCCTGACAGCTACGCGCGTTGACTCTAGGCTGCACTCGCGCAACGACACTCGTCTCGCGCGCCCGGGCCTGTCCACAGCTGGGCGCTCTCACAGGTGCAGGGGACCCCCTACATGCTCTCCGTCAGAACTCGACGGTCGGCGCTGGCCGTCGTCGCCGCGGCCGGCCTCGTCGGCACGGTGGCCATGCCGTCCGCGGCCCAGGCCGCGACCGCCAAGCCCAAGACCGTCAACCTCCAGTTGCTGGCCATCAACGACCTGCACGGCAATCTGGAGCCCCCGGCCGGTTCGTCCGGGACCATCCGCGAGATCGATCCGGCCACCGGCCAGCCGGTCAGCACCCCGGCCGGCGGCGTCGAGTACCTCGCCACCGCGCTGCGCCAGGCCCGCATCCCCGCCGACGACTCGATCACCGTCGCCGCCGGCGACCTGGTCGGCGCCTCGCCGCTGACCTCGGCGCTCTTCCACGACGAGCCCACCATCGAGGCGCTGGACAAGCTCGGCCTGGACGTCTCCTCGGTCGGCAACCACGAGTTCGACGAGGGCTCGGCCGAGCTGCTGCGCCTGCAGAACGGCGGCTGCCACCCGACCGACGGCTGCTACGAGGAGGGGCGCAAGTTCGCGGGCGCCAACTTCAACTACCTGTCGGCCAACGTCACCAGCGAGAAGACCGGCAAGCCGGTGCTGGCCCCGTACTGGGTGACCAAGTCCCAGGGCGTCAAGATCGGCTTCATCGGCGTCACCCTGGAGGGCACGCCGAACATCGTCACCGCCGAGGGCGTCAAGGGCCTGAAGTTCGCGGGCGAGGTCGACACGATCAACAAGTACGCGGCCGAGCTGAAGGCCAAGGGCGTCAACTCGATCGTCGCGCTGATCCACGAGGGCGGCCTGCCGGCCAGCAGCACCTACAACTACGACTGCGGCGCGGCCGGCCAGGGCATCTCCGGCCCGATCGTCGACATCGCCAAGAAGATCGACCCGGCGGTCGGCGCCATCGTCACCGGCCACACCCACAACGCGTACGCCTGCACCATCCCGGACCCGCAGGGCGTGCCGCGCTCGGTGACCAGCGCCGCCTCCTTCGGCCGGCTGTACACCGAGATCGACCTGAAGCTCGACAAGGCCAGCGGCACCATCGTGCGCCCGTCGGTCAAGGCGGAGAACCACATCGTGCGCCGGACGGTCGAGAAGGCCCCGGACCTGACCCAGCTGATCGACCACTACTCGAAGCTGGCCGCGCCGATCGCCAACCGCCCGATCGGCTACATCGCCTCGGACATCAACGGCCGTGGCAACAGCGACCTGGAGAAGCCGCTCGGCGACGTCATCGCCGACGCCCAGCAGGTCGGCCTCGCGCCCGCCGACAAGGGCGGCGCGCAGGTCGCCTTCATGAACCCCGGCGGCATCCGCGCCGACCTCGTCTACAAGGCGAGCGGCGCCGAGGGCGACGGCGTGGTGACCTACGGCGAGGCGTTCACCGTCCAGCCGTTCACCAACATGATGCAGGTCAAGACGCTGACCGGTGCCCAGCTGATCCAGCTGCTGCAGCAGCAGGTCAGCGGCTCCAACGAGGCCTCGCCGAAGATCCTCCAGCCGTCCAAGTCGCTCAGCTACACGCTGGACATGCGCAACAAGGGCGCGGACCGGATCGTCGTCGACTCGATCCGCCTCAACGGCGCGCCGGTCGACCCGGCCGCCAAGTACCGGGTCGCGGCCAACGAGTTCCTGGCCGGCGGCGGCGACGGCTTCCCGGCCTTCGCGGCCGGCACCGACAAGCTCGTCGGCGCCTCCGACCTGGACGTCTTCGCCGCCTACCTGGGTGCCAACAGCTCGGCCGCCGCGCCGCTGAAGGCCCCGGCGCAGGACCGGATCAAGATCATCACCGCGGGCGGCACCACCGGCTGAGCCGAGGGTCGCCGGCCGTGAGCCGACCAGGGGCGGGGCGCTGTCGGGGCGCCCCGCCCCTTCCGGCTATGCGGGGGCGGGGCCGCCGGGCAGGCGGACGGTGGCGAGGGTGCCCGGGCCGCCGTCCCGGGCCGGGCCGAGCGACACCTCGCCGCCGGCCTCCCGGACGCTCTGCGCCACGATCGACAGCCCGAGGCCCGAGCCCGGGAGCTGGCGCGAGGAGGGGGAGCGCCAGAAGCGGTCGAAGACGTACGGGAGCTCGTCCGGGGGGATGCCGGGCCCGTGGTCGCGGACGGTCAGCACGCCCGCGTCGAGCCGGACCTCGACGGTGCCGCCGGGCGGGCTGTACTTCACCGCGTTGTCCAGCAGGTTGATCACCGCGCGCTCCAGGGCGGCCGCGTCGGCGTGCACGTACCAGGGCGCGGTGGCCGTCTCGAAGACCAGCCCCGGACCGCGCAGCTTGGCGCGTTCCACGGCCCGTTCGGCGATCTCGTGCAGGGCGACCACGGCGAGCGTGCGGACCGGTTTGGGGGAGTCCGGGCGGGACAGCTGGAGCAGGTCGCCGATCAGGACGGTGAGCTCCTGCATCTGGGCCTTCATGTTGCCGAGCAGCTTGGTGCGGGTGGCGGGCGGGAGCGGACGGCCGGTGTCGTCGCTGCGGATCAGCAGGTCGACGTTGGTGCGCAGGGAGGTGAGCGGGGTGCGCAGCTCATGTCCGGCGTCGGCGATCAGGCGGGTCTGCCGTTCGCGGGAGTTGGCGAGCGCGGTGCTCATGGAGTTGAACGAGGTGGAGAGCCGGGCGATCTCGTCCTCGCCCTGCACGGGGATGGTGGTGCCGACCTCCTCGGTGCGGGCGATGTGCTCGACGGCGTCGGTCAGCTGGTCGACGGGCTTGAGCGCGGAGCGGGCGACGAGCCGGCCGGCGACACCGGCGAGGATGATGCCGCCGAGGGCGACGCCGCCGAGGATGAAGGCGAGCTGGTTCAGGGACTCCTCGACGCCCTTGGTCGGGGTGGCGATCATCACCAGGACCGGCGGGTGACCCGGGCCGCGGTTCGCGAAGATCCGAACCATGGCGGGGTCCCCGTTGGTGTAGTGGCCGTCGCGGATGATCGATTCATTGGGACGGAGATCGAGGGCGCCGGTGTCGCCGGGCTGGATCACGATCGCCTTGGACGACCCCCTCGGCAGGGAAACGCACTTCAGATCGGTCCAGAAGAACTGGGTGTCACGGGCAGCGGGGCCACCGGGCAGTTCCGGCAGCGTACCGGCCCGTTGCGCGGACATGAGCTGTTCCAGAGCGGCCTCTGGCGTACGAGGGCAGGAGAGGTCGAGGTCGAGCTTGGGAGGCCCCTGGGCATCGAGCAGGTCATTGCGGACCTGGCCGTAGAGCTGCTTCTCCACGATGAACCAGCACGCCAGCGCCGAGAGCGCGATCGCCACCGCCACCGCCGCCGCCGTGAGGAAGGTGAGGCGGGTGCGCAGCGAGCGGGCGCGGTACCAGGTGGTGAGGCGGCCGCGGCGCGGGATGCGGGGCGGGGTGAGCGGGGGCGGCGGGACGGTGGGGTTCACGCGGTGGTGCCGGCGGCGGGGCGGAGCGCGTAGCCGACTCCGCGGACGGTCTGGACGAGCCGGGGCAGGCCGCCCTGCTCGGTCTTGCGGCGCAGGTACATCACGTACACGTCCAGCGAGTTGGACGAGGGCTCGAAGTCGAAGCCCCAGACCGCCTTGAGGATCTGCTCGCGGGTGAGCACCTGGCGGGGGTGGGCGAGGAACATCTCCAGCAGCATGAACTCGGTGCGGGTCAGTTCGACAGGGCGGCCGGCCCGGGTGACCTCGCGGGTGGCGGTGTTCATCCGCAGGTCCGCGAAGGCGAGGACGTCGGTCTCCTCCTCGACGGCGGCCGCCCGGGCGGCGGCCTCGGTGGCGAGCGCGTTGCGCCGCAGCAGGGCGCGCACCCGAGCGAGCAGCTCGTCGAGTTCGAAGGGCTTGGCGAGGTAGTCGTCGGCGCCGACGTCGAGGCCGGTGACCCGGTCGCCGACGGCGTCCCGGGCGGTGAGCATCAGCACCGGGACGGTGTCGCCGCGCGAGCGCATCCGGCGGACGGCGGTGAGGCCGTCCATCCTGGGCATCATGATGTCGAGCAGGACGAGGTCCGGCCGTTCGCGTTCGACGGACTCCAGCGCCTCGTAGCCGTCGGTGGCGGTGGCGACCTCGTAGCCCTCGAAGGCGAGGCTGCTCTCCAGGGCGTCCCGGAGTGCGGGTTCGTCGTCGACCACGAGGAGCCGGGCGCTGGTCTGGTGCCCGGGCTCGGCGGGGGTGCGGTCGTCGGCGGACGGGGTCATCGGCGGTTGCCCTTTCTGGTGGCGGGAGGGCCTGCTCGGGTCAATTGTCGGACGTGGTCAGATGTTCTGGCCGGACTGCAGCTTCGGCAGCACCTGCTTGATGTCGTCGATCGGGATGGCGAAGCCGAGGCCGACGCTGCCGGCTCCGCTGCCGCCGGCCGTGGCGCTGGACCCGCTCGGCGAGTACATGGCCGAGTTGACGGCGATGACCTGCCCGCTCGCGTTGATGAGCGGGCCGCCGGAGTTGCCGGGGTTGAGCGCGGCGTCGGTCTGGAAGGCCTGGTAGGTGGCGGTCTCGCCGCCGCTCTGCGGGGCGGTGCCGCGCAGTCCGGGCAGGTTGGGGAGGCCGAAGCCGCCGTTGCCGCCGGTGGTGCCCTCGTCGAGCTGGACGGTGACCTCGCGGTGCTCGGCGCTGATGATGCCGGAGGTGACGGTGCCGGTGAGGCCCTCGGGGTTGCCGATGGCGACGACGGGGTCGCCGACCGCGACGGCGGAGGAGTCGCCGAGGACGGCGGGGGTGAGCTTGTGGGAGCCGCCGGCGGTGATCACGGCGGCGTCCAGGCCCTTGTCGGTGCCGGTGAGCGCGGCCCGGGCGGTGGAGCCGTCGTGGAAGGTGACGGTGATCTGGCCGCCGCCGGCCGCGCCGGAGACCACGTGGTAGTTGGTGAGGATCTGCCCGTCCGCCGTGAGCACCACGCCGGTGCCGGTGGCGGTGCCGTTCGCGGTCTTCACGGTGATCTGGACGACGCTGGGGGAGACGGCAGCCGCGACGGCGGCGACGTCGGCGCTGCCGTCGGAGCGGGCGGCGACCGGGCTGGCGATGGTGCCGGTGCGGGCGGTGGAGTCGTGGTCCCGGGCGGCGACGAGGCCGCCGGTGACGCCGCCGAGGACGGCGGCGATCGCGGCGACGGCGGTGACCAGGGCGAGCCGGCCGCGCAGCAGGCCGCGCCGGGCGCGGTGGCCGGGGCCGCCGGGAGTGGGTGCCGTGCCCGCCTCGGGCGGGACCGGCGGGGCCGGGGGAGGGGGCGGGGTGCCGGCGGCGGGGTGGGCGGCGGTGTCGAACCCGGTGCCGTCGTACCCGGCGTGGTCCTGCGCGGTGCGGTCCTGCGTGGTGCTGTCGAGGACGGTGCCCGGGATGATCCGGGGCTGCGGGTACCCGTACGGGCCGTCGTACTGCTCGCCGTCGGTGCGGTGCTGCCACTGCTGGTGATCGCTCATGGCGACCAACGTCCGCCCGGTGGATGAGAATCCGATGAGAGTCCGCTCAGAACGCCCCGAGAAGCCCGTTGACTTCTCATAAAGCCTGGTCAGGCTACGAGTCGGCGCCGTCCGGCGAGCAGCCGCAGGAACGCCGTACGACCAGGCGCGACGGGAAGGTGCGGACCCGTTCGGTGTCCGAGCCGGGCACCATCAGCGAGTCGTCCAGCACCAGGTCCACCGCGGCCCGGGCCATCGCGTCGCGGTCGGAGGCGACGGTGGTCAGCGGCGGGTCGGCGAGCGCGGCCTCCGGCACGTCGTCGAACCCGGCCACCGCGAGGTCCTCCGGCACCCGCAGGCCCAGTTCGCGGGCGGCCCGCAGCACGCCGATGGCCTGGTCGTCGGTGGAGCAGAAGATCGCTGGCGGGCGGTTCCCGGAGCGCAGCAGGTCGAGCGCGACGTCGAAGGCGCCGTAGCGGTGGAACGGCGCGTCGATCAGGTGCGGTTCGGTGGGCAGGCCGTGCGCGTCCATGGCGCGCTGCCAGCCCTCGACGTGGTCGATGACCGGGTCGCCGGGCGCGGGGGACTCCACCGGGCCGCCGAAGCAGGCCACGTACGGGTGCCCGTGCACCTCCAGCAGGTGGCGGACGACCGTCTCGGCGCCGGCCACGTCGTCGGTGACCACCGCGACGTCGTCGATCGCCTCGGGCCGGCGGTGCAGCAGCACCACCTTGGCGCCCTCCATGGCGGCGAACTCCTCGGCGGCCCGCTGCGAGGGGCCCTGGCTGACCAGGATCAGGCCGGAGACCCGCATGCCGAGGAAGGCGCGGACGTAGTGGACCTCGCGGTCGTCGACGTAGTCGGAGTTGCCGATCAGGACGAGCTTGCCGCGTTCGGAGGCGGCCCGTTCGACGGCGTGCGCCATCTCGGCGAAGAACGGCTGGCGGGCGTCCGGGACGACCATGCCGATCAGGTTGGTGCGGCGGGAGGCCATCGCCTGCGCGACGCTGTTCGGCCGGTAGCCGAGCTGCTCGATCGCGGCGAGCACCTTCTCCCGGGTGGCGGGCGCGACCGGGCGCGGTCCGTTGTTGATCACGTAGCTGACGACCGCGGTCGAGGTACCAGCCAGTCGGGCTACGTCGTCGCGCGTCACTTTGGCCACGGGGGGAGTCTACGCGTGTGGCATGCGGCCGGGCAGCGGGGGACCCGCGTCGGGCGGGCGTGGCGCGCGGGGCACCCCGGACGGGTCGGGACGAACCCGGACAGGCCGGGCGGGGCGGGGCGGCGCGGCCCCGTCCGGCCGGCCGGTCAGGCCTCCAGGGCGGCCGGGGAGCGCCGGGCCGGCGGATCGTTCCGCTCGGCCCGCTCGGCCCGCTCGCCCTTGTCCCCCTTGTCGGGGACGACGAAGCGGTAGCCGACGTTGCGCACGGTGCCGATCAGGCCCTCGTGCTCGACGCCGAGCTTGGCGCGCAGCCGACGGACGTGCACGTCGACCGTCCGGGTGCCGCCGAAGTAGTCGTAGCCCCAGACCTCCTGCAGCAGCTGTGCCCGGGTGAAGACCCGGCCGGGGTGCTGGGCGAGGTACTTGAGCAGCTCGAACTCCTTGAAGGTGAGGTCGAGCACCCGGCCCTTGAGCTTGGCCGAGTAGGTGGCCTCGTCGACCGAGAGGTCGCCGTTGCGGATCTCCATCGGGCTGTCGTCGGTGGACACCTGGAGCCGGCCGAGGGCGAGCCGCAGCCGAGCCTCGACCTCGGCGGGGCCGGCGGTGTCGAGCAGGACGTCGTCGATGCCCCATTCGGCGGTGACGGCGGCCAGGCCGCCCTCGGTGACCACCAGGATCAGCGGGCAGCCGATGCCGGTGGAGCGCAGCAGCTGGCAGAGGCTGCGGATCTGCGGCAGGTCACGCCTGCCGTCCACCAGGATGACGTCGGCGCTGGGCGTGTCGACCAGGGCGGCGCCCTCGGCGGGGGCCACCCGGACGTTGTGCAGCAGCAGGCCGAGCGCGGGCAGGACCTCCGCGGAGGGCTGCAGCGCGTTGGTGAGGAGGAGTAGAGAACTCATACCCGGTAGTCCCCTTTCCGGGTCGTCGCGGTCGCGTTCCGGTCGCCGCCACGGCCGGATGGCGCAGGTGCTGATGAGGGGGAGGAGACGGAGGCCAGGGGGGACGCGGGGGATCCGGCGGCGCGCGCGGCCGGACGGCGCACGCCCAAGGGGTCCTGTGACCCCCGGTGCACCGTTTCTGCCCTGCTCATCCGCGAACCTTCCGGTCCTGGCCCGTCCCGGGCGGCGGCCCGGAGCCGGGGTTGTCCGACGCCCCGGCCTCGTCCCGGCACCTCGTTGTGCCGTGTGTGGCGGGGCGGTCCCTGCGGCACGCCGGGGGTGGGCCGACGATTCGCACGGACGTCCGTACTGGCGTCCTGAAAGCACAAAAGGATCCGGGGGCGACTCTGCCCGGATCCCTCACGGATCGAGGATAGCCGACCGGCCCGCCGCGCCGGGAGGGCTCGAATCCGGCGGTCCGGCCTTTTCGGGCGCGCCCCGGGTGAGCCCGGCCACAGCTTCGCGACGGCGCCGCCGGGCGCCGGGCCAGGGCGATTGCCGCTCGCGCGGGCGAACACGACATCATGGGGGACACATCGGCGGCACCGCGCGCGTACACCTTTCGGGCGAGGCGCGGGCGCACCGGTGGTGGACCCGGCCGGGACACCCGGGCCCGGGCGAGGACGACGAGAAGGGGTTGCCATGGGCGCGACCACCGGGCACGACCCGGCGGCCGCCGTTCGGGTGAGCGGGACGATCCGCTACTGGGCGGCGGCGAAGTCGGAGGCCGGGCTGGCCGAGGAGCCGTACCTGGCGGCGACCCTGGCCGAGGCGCTGGCGCGGGCCGAGGAGCGGCACGCGGACCGGCCGAAGCTGGTCCGGCTGCTCGGTCACTGCTCCTACCTGGTGGACGGCTCGCCGGTGGGCGGCCGTGACCGCGCGACCGTGGCGCTCACCGAGGGCGGGACGATCGAGGTCCTCCCCCCGTTCGCGGGCGGGTGAGCGGCATGACCGGGATGAACGGAACCCCCGAGGGGCAGCCCCAGCAGGCCCAGCCCCAGCAGGCCCAGCAGCCGCAGTCGCCGTACCAGCCGCAGCAGCAGCCTCAGCAGCCGCCGCAGGGCTACCAGCCCGGGCAGCCGCCGTATCCGTACGCCCCGCAGCAGGCGTACGCGCCGGATCCCTATGCGCAGCAGGGGCACGCGGCGCAGCCGTACGCCCCCGGCGCGGGCCAGGCGCCGTACGGCGGGCAGGCGTACGGGCAGCCGCCGTACGGCGCCGGACCGGGTACGGACGACGCCGCGACGACGCTGCTCCCGCCGGTGCCGCCGCTGGAGGACGCCGCGGCGACCACGCTGCTGCCGCCCGTGCCGCCGCTGGACGACGCTCCCACCGCGCTGCTCCCGCCCGTGTCGGCGTCGGGCCCGATGCCGCCGGCCCAGGCCCAGGCACACGCCCCGGCCCACGCCCCGGCCCACGCCCCGGCCCAGGCTCCGGCCCCGGATGCGGTCCAGGGGCCGGCGCGGCCCTACACCGGGCCGCGGCGTGGCCGGTCGCACCGTCGGACGGATCCCCCGGCACCCACGCCCGCGCCGGCGCAAGCCCAGGCCCAGGCCTACCCGCCGGTCCAGTCCCCGGACCACGGACAGGGCCTGGACCAGCCGACCATGACGCTCAAGCGCCCGGAGCCCCCGGCCCCCGTGCTGACCGACCCGGCCGCGGCCCGCGCCGCACGGGCCGCCCGGGCGGCGCAGAACGCGCACGCCGCGCCCGCCGGTCCCGCCGCGCCGTTCCCCGGCCCGGCGCCGTCCCTGGGCACGCCGCCGTTCCCGCCCGTGACCCCCGTGGCCCCCGTCGCCCAGCCGTCCCCGGTTCAGGCGGCGGCCCCGGCCGCGCCCGTGCGGAGCGGTTCGCCGATCCACGACCCGGGCCTCCAGCCGGCCCTGATCACCGCCGGCGCCGCCGCCCTGCTGGCCGGCGGCGCGGCGCTCGGCCAGGTGCCGCTCGCCCTGGTGCTCGTCCTGCTCCAGGGCCTGACGGCGGCCGGCTGGTTCCGGCTGAACGGCATGTGGCCGGCCCGCCAGGGCATCGCGCTGGCCGCGCTGTCCGGTGTGGTGGCCGACGTCTCGGTGCTGCTGGCCGACGCGGACGGCGGCACGGCCGCGGTGGTGGGCACGCTCGGCGGGTTCTTCCTGCTGGTCCTGGTACTGCAGACGTTCCGGCCGGCCGATCCGAAGGAGCGCTTCTACGCGCTCACCGTGCTCGGCTCCGCCACCGTGGTGACGGTGCTCTGCACCGCGCTGCTGCTGGCGGACTGGGTGCCGGCGGCGGTCGGCGCGGTCGCGCTGGCGACCCTGCTGGCGGCTGCGCCGCTGCCGGGACCGCGCTGGCTGGGCCCGCTGCTGGGCCTGGCCGCGGCGGTCGGTCTGGGCTTCGTGGTCGGCGCGCCGCCGTTCCTGGGCGTGGCGGCCGGTCTCGGTGCGCTGATCGGACGCCGGGTGGCCGCGTACGACTTCCCGTCCAGGTTCGTGCACATGACGGCAGGCGTGGCCCTGCCGCTGGCGGTGTCCGCACCGCTGGTCTGGATCGCCACCGCGCTGCTCGGCTGACCGCCGCGACGTCCCGTCCCGGAACCATGCTCCGGGGCGGGACGTCGTACGGTCGTGCGGGAGCGGCCGCACCGGAACGGCCCGATCCGCGCGGCCGGCCGCGATGAGCACCACGAACCACGAACCACGAACCACGAACGACAACGACGGACGACAGCGACCGGCGACGACGGGGGAGAGCGATGCGCGGCTGGCTGAAGGCGACGATCGGCGTGGTGGTGCTCTCCGGCGTGCTGGTGGGCGCCGACCGGATCGCCGTCGGCGTCGCCGAGGACGAGGCGGCCGACCAGATCCTGAAGAGCGGCCGGATGAGCCGGAAGCCGGACGTCTCGATCGAGGGCTTCCCGTTCCTCACCCAGGTCGTCTCGAAGAAGCTGGACGACGTGCGGATCTCCTCGGACGCGCTGACCGTCGGCGAGGGCAAGGACAAGGTGTCCCTGCACGCGTTCCGGGCCGAGCTCTCCGGTGTCGAGGTGAGCGGCAACATGAGCAGCGCCACCGTGGACAGCGGAACCGGCTCCGCGCTGATCACCTACGCGGACCTGTCCGGTCTGCTGCCGCCGGCCTCGGAGCTGGTGCCGAACGCGGGCCGGCTCTCGCTGGGCGCCGGCACCCGGCTGAGCCTCTCCTACGGCGGTCCGGGCAAGGTCAAGGCCTCGCTGGGGCCGTTCCCGATCGGCGACGCCGCGGTGCACAGCAAGGGCGACACCGTGACGGTGGACGGGTTCAAGCTGAGTTCGATGGCCTCGCTGCTGGCCGGGGTGTCCGACCAGACCCTCGCCCCGATCAGCTTCACCCTCTCCACGCTGCCCGCCGGGCTGAACCTGTCCTCGGTCACGCCGCAGGAGGACGGCCTCCGGCTGGGCTTCGACGGCAAGGGCATCAAGCTCATCGGCTGACCCGAACACCTCCCCGCCGACCGTTCCGTCGTTCCGCTCCGCGAGACGCGCTGTCCAGCGTCGGCCGCGGAGCGGTGTCGTTCCCGCCTCCTGGCCCCCCTCCGGGCGCCCACGGCCCGGGCCCCGGCCGGTTCCCGACGCCCATGAAATGGTCAAATCCCACGATGCGAGCCATCTGGTCTCGCCATTCGATACGCTGGTGACAGCGGGCGTCGGGTGTCCCTAGCATCGTTCGCATGAAGCGACAGACGGACCTCACCAAGCGGCGGGCGGTAGACCTGTGCCGCGTGGCCGCCTGTCTGTGTCGAATGCCTTAACTCGGCGTCCAGGCAGGGCAGTTGCCCCCGCCGCCGATTTCTTCCGGTGACCGCAGCCGGCCCCTCTGGCCGGGCGTTCCCGCCGTACTCCGCCACACACCGCCCGGTCGCGCCACATACCGGCTCCTGTCCCATTATTCGGACAGGAATTCGGACCGATGGCCGACGGGCGACCCGCACCACCGCTGAGCAGCAGCACCCCGAAGCAGCGAGCACCTTCCGCCAACCGCCCCCGGATGGAGAACATCACCATGAGCCGCAGCGACGTCCTGGTCGACGCCGACTGGGTCCAGGCCCACCTGGACGACCCGAAGGTCGTGATCGTCGAGGTCGACGAGGACACCTCCGCGTACGACAAGAACCACATCCGCAACGCGGTCCGGATCGACTGGAAGGACGACCTCCAGGACCCGGTCCGCCGCGACTTCATCGACCAGGCCGGCTTCGAGGCGCTGCTCAGCGCCAAGGGCATCGCCAACGACGACACCGTCGTCCTCTACGGCGGCAACAACAACTGGTTCGCCTCCTACGCCTACTGGTACTTCAAGCTGTACGGCCACGGCGACGTCCGCCTGCTCGACGGCGGCCGCAAGAAGTGGGAGCTGGACTCCCGCGACCTGGTCGCCGAGGTGCCGCAGCGCGCCGCGACCGCGTACACGGCGCAGGCCGCCGACTCCTCGATCCGCGCCTTCCGCGACGACGTGATCGCCGCCATCGGGAACCTCAACCTGGTCGACGTCCGCTCGCCCGACGAGTTCTCCGGCAAGCTGCTCGCCCCGGCCCACCTCCCGCAGGAGCAGTCGCAGCGCCCCGGCCACGTGCCGACCGCGCGCAACATCCCGTGGGCCAAGAACGCCAACGACGACGGCACCTTCAAGAGCGACGACGAGCTCAAGGCCCTGTACGAGGCCGAGGGCGTCGACCTGGCGACGGACACCATCGCCTACTGCCGCATCGGCGAGCGCTCCGCGCTCACCTGGTTCGTCCTGCACGAGCTGCTCGGCCAGGAGAACGTGAAGAACTACGACGGCTCGTGGACCGAGTACGGCAGCCTCGTCGGCGTGCCGATCGAGCTCGGCAACTGAGCCACCGGCTCCACCCGTAAGGCAGAAGGGAAACAAGACAATGTGCGGTGCGAAGGCCGGCGGCCCGGACCTGGCAGGAGTTGACGTGGCGAACGAGACGATCATCCAGGGTTCGGTGACCCGCGACGGCGAGCCGGTCAACGGCTACGTCCGACTGCTCGACGAGAACAACGAGTTCACGGCCGAGGTCCCCACCTCGGCGACCGGCCAGTTCCGGTTCTTCGCCCGCCCGGGCAAGTGGACCCTGCGCGCGCTCATCCCGGGCCAGACCGTGGACCGCCAGGTGGTCGCCTCCCAGGGCAACCTGACCGAGGTCGCCATCGCCGTCTGACCGGCGACGCCGGAACAGCAGTACCGAGGGCCCCTGCCGAGCGGGGGCCCTCGGGCATACCGTGGAAGCGTGCAGTCCCGTCGGCGGCGCCGCTACTACTACGTCATGATGGCCGTCTGCCTGGGCCTCTTCGTGCTGGCCTGGGGAGCGGTCCGGTTCGTCTCCGTCCCGGCGGCCGTGGCCCTGTGCGTGGTCGCGATGGTCATCCCGCCGGCGGCGGCGGTGTTCGCCAACCGGCGCGACCCCGAGGACGACTGGTGGGACGACCCGCGCTGGGAGGACCCGAAGTGGGACGAGCCCGGCCACGACCGGGACCGCCCCGACCACGAGGACAGCCCTTAGGGCCTAGTAGACGAGCGCCTGCACGCCGTCGGCCATGATCTCGCTGACGAAGACCTGCGCGCCCGCGATCCGGGCACCCTCGATGAGGTCCTTCTCCTCGATCCCGCGCCGCGCCGCGCACTGGGTGCACAGCGTGAGCGTGCCCCCGGCCAGCACCGACTCCAGCAGGTCCGGCAGCGGCGCCGCGTGCGGCAGCTCGAACTCCGCCGCCCGCCCGGGCAGGGCGAACCAGGACGACTCCCCGGTCAGCCAGAGCGACACCTCGACGCCACTGGCGACGGCGACCGCCGCCACCGTGAACGCCTGCGAGCACCGCTCGGGGGCGTCGGCCCCCGCGGTGACCTTGATGACGAGCTTCTTCGAAGACATGTCGACACCCTAGATCGCCGACGTGGTGGGGCTCACCGAGACCCTCCCCCACCCGCCGGATAGAGTGAGCGGCAGCAAAATCCACCACACTGTCGCCGCAATGGGAGCCACCCGTGTCCGGTCTGGAAATCTTCTTCGACGGTCTGCTGGCCCTCATGGCCGTGCTGATCACCTGGTTCGCCATCTTCTCCGTGATGAAGCTCTACCAGGGCCAGCGCTGACCCCGCTGCCGTACGGTTGAAGTACTCCCGCACCGACGACAGCGACCAGGAACATGATCGAGATCCCCTCTGACCTCCACAAGGACGTCGTCCCGCTCGCCTTCCTCCTCGGCACCTGGGAGGGCGCGGGCGTCTATGACTTCCCCGGCACCGAGAAGTGCAACTTCGGCCAGGAGATCGTCATCCGCCACGACGGACGGCCCTTCCTGGAGTTCCGTTCCCGCACCTGGGTGCTGAACAGCGAGGGCGAGAAGGTCCGTCCGCTGGAGAACGAGCACGCCTTCTGGCGCATCACCAGCAACCAGCACGGCACCAGCGGCGCCCGCGGGGTCGAGATCTCGTCCGTCCGTGACGACGGCACGGTGGAGATCTGGTACGGCGAGCTGGCCGACGGCAAGCCGCAGATCGACGTCTCCACCGACGCGGTGGCCCGGATCGAGGGCTCGCCGGAGTACTCGGGCGGCAAGCGGCTCTACGGCTTCGTCAACGAGGAGCTGCTCTGGGTGGGTGAGAAGGCCGCCCCGAACGTCCCGCTGCGCCCGTACATGTCGGCCCAGCTGCGGAAGGTGCTCTCGCCGGCCCAGCTGATCAAGGACATCAACGACCTGCCGGACGACGGCATCGCCTTCTTCAAGTAGCCCTTCGAGCAGGCACGGCCGCCCGCAGGGGCGCGCACGGGTAGGGACCGGCCCCCGGCCGGTCCCTACACTTGGTTCAGGACCCCCGACGTTTGGCAGGGACAGGACCGTGGCGGACACCGGCACCACCGACTGGCAGCTCTCCGGCGACTGGAAGGCCGACCTGCGCGAGCGCGGGTACCGGCTCACCCCGCAGCGCCAGCTCGTGCTGGAGGCGGTCGACGCGCTCGACCACGCCACCCCGGACGACATCCTCTGCCACGTCCGGCAGACCGCCAGCGGCGTCAACATCTCCACCGTCTACCGGACCCTGGAGCTGTTGGAGGAGCTGGGCCTGGTCTCGCACGCCCACCTCGGCCACGGCGCCCCGACCTACCACCTGGCCGGCCGCCACCACCATCTGCACCTGGTCTGCCGGGACTGCGAGAAGGTCACCGAGACCGGCACCGAGATCGCCCAGCCGCTGATCGACAGCCTCCGCGCCCAGCACGGCTTCGACACCGACCTCAAGCATTTCGCCATCTTCGGCCGCTGCGCCGACTGCGCCGCCGGGCCCGCCGCGGAGCGGTCGTAAGCTAGCCGGTATGACCGGTCTGAAGAGCCCGCTGCTTGCGCTGTCCGGAGCCGTCCCCGCCGAGGGAACCGACGAGGGCGTCGCCGCCCACTACGGCGACCTCTTCCGTGAACAACGGAACCTCTCCCAGGGCAGCGGTTTCGTGGACCTCTCGCACCGCGGCGTGATCACCGTGACCGGCGCGGACCGGCTGAGCTGGCTGCACCTGCTGGTCACCCAGCACGTCAGCGCGCTGCCGCCGCAGCAGGCCACCGAGGCGCTGGTGCTCTCGCCCAACGGGCACGTCGAGCACGCCCTCTACCTGGTCGACGACGGCACCACCATCTGGGCACACGTCGAGCCGGGCACCCAGCAGGCGCTGGTCGGCTACCTGGAGAGCATGAAGTTCCTCTACCGGGTCGAGGTGGCCGACGCGACCGCCGACTACGCGGTGGTCCACCTGCCGGCCGGCTCCACCGCCTCCGCCGAGGGCGCGGCGGCCGTCCGCGAACTGCCGTACGGGCGGGACCTCTTCCTGCCCCGCGCCCGGCTGGCGGAGCTGACCGCGGGCTACGGTCCGGCGGCGGGCGTCTGGGCGTACGAGGCGCTGCGGATCGAGGGCCACCGGCCGCGGCTCGGCTTCGAGACCGACCACCGGACCATCCCGCACGAGGTGGACTGGCTGAGCACCGCCGTCCACCTGCAGAAGGGCTGCTACCGGGGCCAGGAGACGGTGGCCCGGGTGCACAACCTGGGTCGGCCCCCGCGCCGGCTGGTCTTCCTGCACCTGGACGGCACCGAGGAGGTGCTGCCCCCGCACGGGACGCAGGTGCGGCTCGCCTCCGACCCGGAGGGGCGGGCGCTCGGCATCGTCACCTCCTCGGCGCGCCACCACGAGCTCGGGCCGATCGCGCTGGCCGTCGTGAAGCGCAACGTCCCGGTGGACGCGGTGCTGCTGGCCGGCACGGTGCCGGGGACGCAGGACGTGATCGTCCCGCAGTGAAGCGGAGGTCCTGGCCGTTGCCGGCCATGACGTTCATGACGTTCATGACGTCGGTGACGCTCGCGCGGAGGCGTGGGACGGGAGGACGGTTTCCGGCGGCGGGGACGCGTCCGGCCTTCGCCGGTTCGAGCGCGATCCTGCGGGGTTCTTCCACGTGGACGGGCAAGCCCGGGAGAGGCCGGCCCCGGTGGCGATGTGGGCGGTCGGCCGGGGGCGGCAGCGTCGGACGAGCCTTCGCCGTCCCTCGATGCTCAACGGGGCGTTCGCGTGCGTCACGGGAGCACCTCGCTGCTCCGATCCGCTGCGATCACACCGCGCAGGGGGAACGCGACAAGTAGCGCAACCAGGATGAGGAGTCCGCTCGCCCAGAGCGGCCCGAGGTCCCCGGCCGCCGTGCTGAGGGTCGTCGCGGCGACGAGGGGTCCGACAACAGCGCCCACGTTGAGCGCGGCGGTCGCGTAGGAGCCGGCCATGGTGGGCGCTGCTGCCGCCTCGTAGAGCACCCGCGTGATCAGCGTGCCACCCAGCGCGAACGACAGCGCGCCCTGGACGAACACGAGGGCGAGCAGAGCAACCGGCCTGTCGGCCAGCACGGCCAGGGCCGGCCAGCCGACGAGCAGCAGCGGACCGCCGGCCGCGACGACCGGACCGGGGTGCTGGTCGGACAAGCGGCCGGCGACGGTGACCCCGGCGAAGGAACCCGCACCGAAGAGCACCAGGACGACGGAGATCCACAGCTCGCCCAGCCCGGCGGTGTCGGTCACGACGGGGGCGAGGAAGGTGAAGCCGGCGAAGGTCGCCGCGTTCACCATGGCGCCGAGCAGCATGATCAGGAGCAACCGCGGCCTTCTGAGCTGCGCGAGTTCCGATCGCAGGGCCGGCCCGTCGGCAGCGACCTTCTGCACACGTCGCGCCGGGATCCCTCGGACGATGCCGATGGCCGCGGGCAGACAGAGAGCGGCGATGGCCCAGAAGGTGGCCCGCCAGCCGAACAATGTGCCGAGCACCGACCCCGCTGGGACACCGGCGACCGTGGCCACCGTGGTGCCCGACAACAGTACGGCGAGCGCGCGTCCCTTCCTGTCGGGCGGGACCAGCGTGGTGGCAGCCGTCAGAGCCACGGCGAGGAACCCCGCGTACGCGAGTGCTGCGGCCACCCGGGTCGCGACCAGGACCGGGAAGCTCGCGGTGGCAGCGCCCACGACGTGGGCTGCCAGGAACACGAGGACGAACCCCGGAAGGCTGGACCGTCCGGGCCGGTTGCGGGCGAGCCCGGCCATGAGCGGGGCGCCGACGGTCATTCCGATCGCGAATGCCGAGGTGAGCATGCCTGCTGTCCCGACTGTCACGTCGAGGTCCGAGGCGATGTCCGGCAGGAGGCCGGCGAGCATGAATTCCGAGGTGCCCATGGCGAAGACCGCCACGGCGAGCAGACACAGCGGGAGGGGCATCGAGTGGCTCCGAGGTGAGGAGAAGCACGAGAAGGTCGTCTCGTCACCGCGGTCAGCACCCAGGGGCGCACTCGTCCGGCCGCAGAACGCGGCGGGACGGCAGACTACGAACTCAGTGGTTCAGGGGGCTGACGGCGTGACCGAAAGCCCCCACCCTGTCTGACTCAGGACTCGGCATGGCCCGCACGGTACCTGACCGATGCCCGTCGAGGCCATCGGTTTCACAGCTGCCGGTGTGTCATCGACGGCATGACCCGCAACACCTGGCTAGACCTCGACGAGGACGGTGAACGGGCCGTCGTTCACCAGGGCGACCTTCATGTCGGCGCCGAAGCGGCCGGTCTCGACCTTGGCGCCGAGCGCGCGCAACTGGGCGACCACCTCGTCCACCAGCGGCTCGGCGACCGGGCCGGGTGCGGCGGCGTTCCAGGTGGGGCGGCGGCCCTTGCGGGCGTCGCCGTAGAGCGTGAACTGGCTGATCACCAGCAGCGGTGCCCCGACGTCGGAGCAGGACCGCTCCACGCCCTCGTCGTCGGCCGGCAGCAGCCGCAGCGTCCAGAGCTTGCGGGCCAGTTGGGCCGCCTTGGCGGGGGTGTCGTCATGGGTGACGCCGACCAGGACGCAGAGTCCGGGCTCCTCGATCGCGCCGACGGTCTCCCCGGCCACCGTCACCCTGGCCTCGGTCACTCGCTGCACCACTGCTCGCATGCCGCCATTCTGCCGGAGCCGTCCGGGGCGTGAGCAGGGCCCCATGGGCGCTCGAAGGCCTGGCGCACGCCGGGTTGCGTGCGCCTGCGTGCGCCATGGCAGCGTTCTCCCGGCGAAAAGCTTCGGTCGTATCAGCCACCCCTCTTCGCCAGGGGGCCGTTCGGGTGCACGGGCGGTGCGGCGGCGCCGGGCGGGGTGGCACGCTGGGGGACCGTACGAGGGCGTGTCCGCCGCTCCGCCGCACCTGGGCGGGGAGCCGGCCGCGCCCGAGGTCCGGGGCGCCGAGGTCCGCCGCGCCGGGCCCGGTTCGGCCGGGCGGCCGAGCCGGTGGGTCAGGCGTTCCGGTCGTGTCGCCCCGCCGGGTGGCCACGGCCGGGGGGCGGGGACCTTCGCGGTCGTCCGGGCGTGCCTCCGGACGGGAACGCGCCGGCGGCGCGCGCGGGGGTTGGCGGGCCGGACCGGCGGCAGGCGACGGGGCGCCGCGAGCGGGTGGGATCGGGACGACGGCAGGTGGTTGGTTGATGGACGCGATCAGCACGGCGCAGGACCGGTACGGGCGGCTGCCCGAGGGGCCCGGGGCCGGCCCCGAGCCGGACCTCGGACGCCTGGGCCTGGACCAGCTGCGGACCCTGCGCCGGGAGACCCTGGACCAGGAGGCCGACCTCTCCTACCTGCGGCGGCTGCTGCACGGCCGGATGGACATCCTGCTGGCCGAGTTGGACCGCCGGCCCGGAGCCGGCGGTCCGGCCCGGCCCACGGACGCGGCGGAGCAGGCCGGCGCCCTGCTCGAGCTGCTGCCGGCGATCCTGACCGACGCCCCGTCCACCGTCCGCCGCTCGGCCCGGCACGTCACGCTGGGGCCGCCGCGCGGGCAGCAGTCCCAGCTGGAGGCGGACGCGCTGATGGGCGACGTCCAGCTGGCCGACCTGGCCGCGCACCCGGCCGAGGAACTGCTGGCGGCGCTGGAGCGGCTGCGGGCGCACGAGCGGGAGGTGTCCGGGCGACGGCAGCGGCTGCTGCGGACGGCGGACGGCTGCAACGCCGAAATCACCCGCAGGTACCGTGATGGGGAAGCACGGGTCGACGACCTGCTCGCAGGCGGTCCGCTCTGACAGGTGCGGGGGGCGCCGGGGGTGGGGGACGGGCCCGGCTCGCCCCCGGTTCACCCTCACCTCCGGAAGGCTTTCGCCATGTCCAATTCCGTCTCCCTGCCCGTGCTCGCCGAAGTCGTCCGCTCGGGTTTCACCGAGGGCCGGCACCGAGGTTCGCTGGTGCTGCTGGCCGCTGACGGCTCCGTCGAGTTCGCGCTGGGCGAGCCGGACGCGCCGGTCTTCCCGCGCTCCTGCGCCAAGCCGTTCCAGGCCGTGGCCACGCTGCGGGCCGGGCTCGCGATCGAGGGGGAGCTGCTGGCGCTGGCGGCTTCCAGCCACTCCGCCGAATCGTTTCACCTCGACGGCGTGCGGCGGATCCTCGCCGGTGCCGGACTGGACGAGTCCGCCCTGCGCACCCCGGCCGACCTCCCGCTCGACGACCTGGAGGCCGAGCTGCACCTGCGCTGGGGCGGTGACCGCGAGCCGATCCTGATGGACTGCTCCGGCAAGCACGCCGGCTGGCTCGCCGCCTGCGCGGCCAACGGCTGGCCCACCGACAGTTACCTCGACCCGGAGCACCCGATCCAGCGACTGGCCCGCGAGGCCCTGGAGGAGGCCGTCGGCGAGCCGGCCGCGCACGCCGGGGTGGACGGCTGCGGCGCGCCGCTGCTGGCCGTCGGCCTGACCGCCCTGGCCCGCGGCTACCGCGCCCTGCTGCTGGCCGAGCCCGGCACCCCGCAGCGCCGGGTCGCCGACGCGATGCGCGCGCACCCCGAGTACGTGGCCGGCACCCGCCGGGCCGACACCCGGCTGATGCGGGCGGTGCCCGGCGCGCTCGCCAAGATGGGCGCGGAGGCCGTCCAGGTGGTGGCGCTGCCGGATGGCCGGGCGCTCGCCTTCAAGATCGAGGACGGCGCCGAGCGCGCCCGCGGCCCCGTCCTGGCCGCCGCGCTGCGCCGCCTCGGGGTGACCACCGGCGATTCCACGCTGGAGCGGATCGCCGCCGCCCCGCTGCTCGGCGGCGGCGTCCCGGTCGGCGAGGTGCGCGCCGCGTTCTAGCGGGTTCCAGCGGTCCGCCCTCCTCCGCATGCGGAGCGACGGCCCCCGGTGCACGGTGGACCGGGGGCCGTCGTACAGCTGAGGAGTCCGCCATGAGCGAGCACGTATACCGGGTGACCGAGATCGTCGGGTCCTCGACGGAGAGCGTCGACGCCGCGATCCGCAACGGCATCGAGCGTGCCTCCCGGACGCTGCGCCACCTCGACTGGTTCGAGGTGGCGCAGGTCCGCGGCCACCTCGCCGAGGGGCGGATCAAGCACTACCAGGTGTGCATGAAAGTCGGCTTCCGGCTGGAGGACGACGAGGCCTAAGCACGCTCCGGCAGCACCAGCGGCACCCCCGTGCGCGGGTGCGGCAGCACCTCGACCGGGTGCCCATACACCTCGCTGAGCAGCGGCGCGCGCAGCACCTCGGCCACCGGTCCGTCGGCGACGGTCGCGCCGTCGGTCAGCAGCACCACCCGGTCGGCGTAGGCCGCGGCGAGCGACAGGTCGTGCAGGACGACGACCACGCCGTCCCCCGCGGCGGCCCGGGTGCGGGCCAGGCGCAGCACCAGTTCCTGGTGGCGCAGGTCGAGCGCGGCGGTGGGTTCGTCGAGCAGCAGCAGCGCGGTGCGCTGGGCGAGCACCCGGGCCAGCGCCACCCGGGCCCGTTCGCCGCCGGAGAGCGCGGTGAACGGCCGCCCGGCGAAGGCGGCGGACTCGGTCGCGGCCATCGCTTCGTCGACCACCCGCCCGTCCTCGGCGGCGGCCGCGGTGCCGGCCCAGGGGGCGCGGCCCATCCGGACCACCTCGTCGGCGGGGAACGGGAAGGACAGCGCGGCCGCCTGCGGCAGCAGCGCGCGGCGGCGGGCGAGGTCGGCGGGCCGGTAGCCGGCCAGCGGGCGGCCGTCCAGCCGGACCTCGCCGGCGGTCGGCGTGAGGTCGCCGGCCAGCACGGAGAGCAGGGTGGACTTGCCGGCACCGTTCGGTCCGAGCAGGGCGACCACCTCGCCGGCGGTGACCCGGACGTCGGCCCCGGCCAGCAGCTCGCGCCCGCCGACGGTCAGCCGGACGGCCTCGGCGGTGAGCAGTTCGGTGCCCGGGGCGGGCCGTGCGGGTACCTCGGGCCGGTTGCGCAGGGCGCCGATCCTCATGCCCAGCCTCCCTGCTTGGTCCTGGTGCGGCGCAGCAGCCAGAAGAAGAACGGGCTGCCGATCAGCGCGGTGAGCACGCCGAGCGGGAGTTCGGCCGGTTCGGCCAGGGTGCGCGCGGCGAGGTCGGCGGCGACCAGCACGAGGGCGCCGCCGAGCGCGGAGGCGGGCAGCAGGAAGCGGTGGCCGGGGCCGGCGACCATCCGCAGCAGGTGCGGGACGACCAGGCCGACGAAGCCGATGATGCCGCTGACCGCGACGGCGGCGGCGGTGAGCAGGGCGACCACGGTGATCAGCACCAGCCGCATCCGCTCGACGTCCACGCCGAGGTGCCGGGCCGGCCGTTCGCCGAGCGCCAGCAGGTCCAGCGAGCGCGCGTAGCGGGGCGCGACGGCGAGGCCGACCAGGGCGAACGGGAGGACGGCGAGCACCTTGCCCCAGGTGGCCTGGGAGAGCGAGCCGAGCTGCCAGAAGGTGACCTGGCTGATCGCCGCGGAGTCGGCGGTGAACAGGAACAGGCCGATCAGGGCGCCGCAGAAGGCGTTCACCGCGACGCCGGTGAGGATCAGGGTGACCACCTCGGTGCGGCCGCCGGAGCGGGACATCGCGTAGACCGCGAAGACGGTCAGCAGGCCGGTGGCGAAGGCGGAGGCGGTCACCGTCCAGGTGCCGAGCGCGTCCAGGCCGAGCACGATGCAGCCGACCGCGCCGACCGCGCCGCCGGAGGAGACACCGATGACGGCCGGTTCGGCGAGCGGGTTGCCGAAGACGCCCTGCATCAGCGCGCCCGCGCAGCCGAGCGAGCCGCCGACCAGCAGGGCGAGCACCACCCGGGGGAGCCGGACGTTCCAGAGCACCGACTCGGGGACGCGGTCGAGGGCGTGGCCGCCGAGGCCGAGCCGGTGGCCGAAGGAGGCGAGGATGTCGCCGAGCGGGATGCGGTAGGCGCCGATGCCGGCCGCGAGCAGGGCGAACAGCAGCAGGGTGACGGCGAGACCGGTGGTGAGCAGGGCGGTGCGGCTGGTGCGCCTGGCCGCGGGAAGGCTCTTGCCGGTGACGGCGGCGGTCATCGGGCGGCCTTCGGGTAGAGCTGTTCGGCGATCTCGCGGATCACCTGCGGGGTGCGCGGCCCGTAGCTGAGCAGCTGGCCGTCCTCGACGGAGACGATCCGGCGGTCGAGCCCGGCCGGGGTCTGGGCGACGCCGGCCAGCTTGAGCAGGCCGTCGACGCCGCCGACGGAGTCGAGCCCCTTGCTCATCACCAGGATCGCGTCGGGGGCGGCCTTGACCAGGGCCTCGCTGGTGAGCGGGGTGAAGTCGCCGCTGAGCCCGGCGGCGGTGCCGGCGTCCTCGCCGCCGACCGCCTCGATCAGCGAGCCGGCGCCGGAGGCGGGGCCGCCGAGCAGATAGACGGAGGCGCTGCCGCGAAGGTAGAGGAAGGCGACCTTGGGGCGCTGTCCGACGGCGGGCAGGGCGGCCTTCGCCTCGGTGATCCGCTGCTCGGTGCGCTCCTTCAACTGCCGCCCGGCGTCGGGGACTCCGAGGGCGGCGGCGACGGTGTCGATGCGCGGGCCGACGTCCTCCAGCCGCTTGGCGTCGTCCAGGACGAGCAGCGGGACGCCGGCCGCGCGGATCTGCGCGATCGCCTCGGCCGGGCCGGTGGAGCGGTCGGCGAGCACGACGGTCGGGTGCAGGGAGAGCACGCCTTCGGCGGAGACGTCGTGGGCCTGGGTGATCACGGGCAGGGCGGTGGCCTGCTCGAAGGTGGTGGAGACGTCCCGGGCGACGACCTTGGGGCCGAGGCCGAGGCTGAAGACGATCTCGGCCAGGCTGCCGTTGAGCGGGATGATCCGCTCGGCGCTGGTGACGGTGGTGGTCCGGCCGTCGGCGGAGGCCGCGGTGGCGGGGAGCTGCGGGGCGGGCGCGTCGGGCAGCGGCTCGACGGTGTCCGGGGCCTGTGTGCCGGTGCCGGTGGCCTCGCCCGTGCTGGTCGAGAAGCCGCAGGCCGTCAGGGCGAACAGCAGGCCGAGGAGGAGCAGCAGGATCGCGGGGCCGCGCGCGGCCCGATGTCGGGTGGTACTGCTGCTCAACGTCGTTCCCTTCGTCGGGAGTTGTCGCCGCCGGTGGGTGGGGTGCGGGGGTGCCCGGCGGGGCTCTTGACTCATATATTAGGTTAGCCTTACCTAAAACTCGCAAGGGGGTCGGTGATGTGCCGACCCCGCTTTCCCCTGTCGCGCCGAGGAGTGATCCGCGTGCCTCTGCCCCATCGGCTCCGCCGTCTGACCGCCGGCCTGGTGGCCGCCCTGGCGGCCCTGTTGACGGTCGCCCTGCTGCCCGGACAGGCGGTCGCGGCCGAGGGGCGGGTGTCCGGCGGGCGGCTCGACTGGGGGATCAAGCAGTCCTTCCTGACGTACGTCACCGGGCCCATCGCCCAGGGAAGTTGGGCGCTCACCGGCGGCGCGGCCACGGTCGCCGGCAGCGGCTTCCGGTTCCACTCCGCCACCGGTACGTACGACCCGGCGAGCGGCGCGCTGAGCGCGGCGTTCACCGGCGGGGTCCGGTTCACCGGGCACCAGGAGAGCGGCGCCAACGCACTCGACCTGAGCATCGGACGGCTCACCTTCCGGGCCGCCCCGGGCGGTTCGGCCGGGCTGTACGCGGACGTCAGCAGCAAGTCCCGGGAGACCGGTCAGGTCAGCAACGCGAGCCAGGCCAAGATCGCCGACCTCTCGCTGGCCGGCGTCGACCTGCGCGGCGCGGCCGGCACCCTGACGCTCAACAACGTCCCGGCGACGCTGACCGACGCGGGGGCCAAGGCCTTCAGCGGGTTCTACACCGCCGGGACGGCGCTCGACCCGGTCAACCTGTCGGTCAACCTCCCGGCGGCTCAGCCGACCTCGGCGGCGCCGAGTGCCACCGCGACCGCTACTCCCGGCGCCACCGCCACCGCCACTGCCTCCGCCTCCGCCTCCGCCACCGCTTCGCCGAGCGCCGCGCCGTCGTCGGCCGCCCCGGCGGCACCGGCCGACACCCCGGCCCCGACCACCGCTCCGGCCGCCGCCGCCACCGAGTTCGGCAACGGCGCGCTCGACTGGGGGGTGCGCCGAACCTTCCGCGACTACGTCACCGGCGCCATCGCCCAGGGCCGTTGGGAGACCACCGGCGGCGCGGCGGACGGCGGCGCGTTCTTCCGCTGGACGCCCGCCAAGGGCAGCTACGACCCGGCGAGCGGCGCGCTGAGCGCCGCGTTCACCGGCAGCGTCCGCTTCACCGGCCTGAAGAGCGGCGACGCCTACGCCCTGGACCTCACCCTGGCCAACCCGGGCATCACCGTCGCCGACGGCAAGGGCGTGCTGCGCGCCGACGTCTCCGGCCGTACGCCGGACGGCGCCGCCCAGCAGCTCACCGGCGTCGAGCTGGCGACCTTCGACCCGGCCGGCCTCACCTCCGAGGGCGGGCTGCTCAAGGCCGTCGAACTCCCGCTCACGCTCACCGAGCCGGGCGGCAAGGCCTTCGGCGGGCTGTACCCGGCGGGCACCGTGATGGACCCGCTGAGCTTCGCCGTCGCCCTCGACCCGGCCGCCGCCCTCCCGCCGCTGCCGGACCTCGGCAGCGCCCCGGCCGTCGCGCCGAGCCCGTCCGTCACGCCGGTCGCGGCCACGGTCGACGGCGGTGGCTCGGACGGTGTGCCGACGGCGGCCGTGGTGGCCGGTGGCCTGCTCGCCGCTGCGCTGGCCGCGGCCGGTGGGGTGGTTCTCTTCCGCCGCCGCCGTCGCGCCTGACCCCCCTCCCCACCTCCTTCCCCCGTTCATCGATCGGAGTTCCCCCCATGTCCCGCAACCGCACCCGGCTGGCCGCCCTGGCCGCCGTCACCGCCGGCCTCGGCCTGACCGCCTTCGGCGCCCCGGCCCTGGCCTTCGGCGCCGGCGCGCCGAGCAGCGTCACCTACGACACCGGCGCGCTGGACTGGGGCGTGAAGGCCAGCTTCCGCAACTACATCGAGAGCCCGGCCTCTCAGGGCGGCGCGATCGAGCTGACCGACGGTGCGACCCGCAACGCCGACGGCACCTTCCACTTCGGCCTGGCGAGCGCCAAGTACGACCTCACCACCCACGCGCTCAGCTCCTCCTTCACCGGCGGCGTGCACTTCACGGCCCACCACGGGGCGCTGGACGTGGCACTCAGCGACCTGAAGATCACCACGTCGGGGACGGCCGGCACGCTCACGGCCGACACCGCCTCCAAGGAGTCGATGGGCGCGGCGGAGGTCACCAAGCGGGACGACGTGCCGCTGGTGACGTTCACCGTCGGCCGGGACACCACGACGGGCGTGCCGACGGCGGCGAAGCTGACGGAGGAGGGCGCGAAGGCGTTCGCGGGCTTCTACCAGGCCGGCGCGGACATGGACCCGCTGGCGCTGCTGCTCCAGCAGAGCCCGGCCACCCCGTCCCCGACGGCGACGCCGACTGCTACGGCCACGCCTACGGCCACTCCGACGGCGACGGCGACGGCGACTCCGACCCCGACCCCGACCGCCGAGCCGTCCACCACGGCCACCGCCTCCCCGTCGGCCACCGCGACCGCCGAGCCCACGGCCACCGCCACCGCCACCGCTTCGCCGTCCGCCACGCAGACCCCGACGGCCACCTCCTCGCCGTCCGCGACCTCGTCCCCGTCCGCCACCGGTACCCCGTCCACCGCGCCGAGCGGCAACGGTGAACTCGCCGTCGTCAACGGCACGCTGGACTGGTCGGTCAAGGAGAGTTTCCGCAAGTACCTGCAGAGCCCGGTGGCCAACGGCAAGGTCGAGTTCGGCGGCGGTGCGGCCGACTACCGCTTCGGCGGGGCGAACGGCAGCTACAACACCAAGAGCCACACCCTGTCGGCGGGCTTCGCCGGCTCGGTGCGCTTCCTCGGCCACCCGGCCGCGGGGGGTGGCTACCAGCTCGACACCGCCCTCTCCAAGCTCGGCCTGAGCATCTCCAAGGACGGCGCCTACCTGACGGCCGACGTCAACGCCAAGTCCCTGGACGGGAAGACGACGTCGCTGTCCGGTGCGCGGATCGCCAAGCTGGACGTGTCGAAGGCGAACCTCACCCCGGTGAACGGTGTGGTCACGCTCAACGCCGTCCCGGCCACGCTGACCGCCGAGGGCGTCCCGGCCTTCGTCAACTACAAGGAGGGCGACGCCCTCGACCCGGTCACCGTTTCGCTGGCCTTCGACAAGAACGCCCAGCTGCCCACCACCCAGCCGAGCAACGGCACTGCGGGCGGTACCACCACCGGCACGACCGGTACGACCGGCTCCACCGGTACCGGATCCGGGACCGTCGGCGGCGCCTCCCTGACCACCACCGGTGGCAGCACCGGCGTGCTGGCCTCCACCGGTTCCTCCACCCCGGTGGCCCCCCTCCTGGCCACCGCCGGCGGCCTGCTGCTGCTCGGCGGCGGCGCCACCGCCCTGGCCCGCCACCGCAAGTCCACCGGCGCCTGATGCGGGCTGCGGAGTAGGAAGTCGGCGGATCCGACTTCCTACTCCGGCACGCTGAACAACGTCATCCGGTGGCCCTCGCTCGATCAGAGCGAGGGCCACTGTGGTTGCGCAGGAAGTCGGGCCCGCCGACTTCCTGCGCGACGGGAAGGCCGAGGCTATGCGTGGTGGTCGAGTTCGCCGGTCTTGATGGCGCCGAGAAGATCGGTGAAGGCGGCTGGGGTGGTGCGAAGTATGACGTCACCGTCGTCGGACTCCCGGAGTTCGACCAGGCCAACGGTTCCCGAGCGGACCTCGACGCAGTTGGAGTCATCTCCGCTGAAACTGGACTTCTGCCAATCGGGCCGTGACATGTGCGTCTTCCTTAGAGGGTGTAGCGGAGATGTTGAATCAGTCCCCACGAGTCATGCTCGACACGAGATCGTAGAGGGCGAGACGCGTCCAATGCCGGGAGCGCAAAGGACTTGAGTCGCTCGAACTTTGACTGATAGACGTCGATCTCGGCCTGCTCACTCAAGTACGAGGTACCGCCAGGGTGCTCCGTCAGCACTGTGTCCAAATCGCGGTGCGGGCCGTGCACGATCATGAAGGGCGTACCCGTGGAGACGTAGTCGGTGCAGCGGAAGGGCAGGACCTGGATCGTAACGTGCGGGAGTTCGCTGACCTCAACCAAGTGGTCCAGCTGGTCTCGCATGGCATTCGGGCCGCCGAATCGGGTATGCAGGGCGGCTTCATGGATCACTGCGTGGAAGGGAACGGCTCCGCCCTGGTCTATGACCTGCTGGCGGCTGCGACGGAATGCCACCTTTTTCTCATCGCCACTGAGGATGACCTCGCTGTAGCGCGGGACCTGAAGTAGCCCGGGGATCAGCAGCGTTTCATAGCTGGAGAGAGCTGTCGCGGTCGACTCGGCCTCGGCCAGATCGAGGGCTGAGGCGTTGACAAAGCCTTTGAAGGCACTCCACCAGCCCTTCCCGTTGCTGAGTCCCATCCTGTGCAGAGCCGCAGCATAGGTCTCATCCGTGTGGCCATAGGCATCCAGCAGAACGGTCAACCGATCCGGATCCAGCCCCGTGCGACCGGCCTCGATGTGGCTGAGTTGCGGGCCTCCCATGCCGACGAGTGCGCCGGCATCTTTGACTGCCAGCCCGGCGCCCTCGCGGAGGCGCCTCAGTTCAGCACCGAAGCGCCGCTGCCTCTCACTGATGTGGATCCTGAGTGCCAAGGGGTGTCCTTCCGTGTCGGAGCAGTCTCCCGCTGTAAGGGCTCGGGATGCCACTCGCGCGGGTGAGGCCTCTCGCCCCTACCGGCTCATCTTCCCGGATCGTGTTGCACGCGTGGAACCTAATGACCTAACGTCAGTGTTGCGTCGATCACATGGCGGATCGTCAGTAATGCCAATTTCCAGGGCAGTAGGCGCATGCTGCCCATTTCGCACCGCAGAGCAGCCAGGTCCGGGCTGGCCTCGTTCACGGCGACGCATCCGTCGACGTTCTCTCCTCCCCTCCCTCCCTGCCTCTCCCCATGGAGGTCTCCCACGCGTGCCCTCAACCCGCCCGACTGCTCCACCTTCCGCGCCGAACTGCGCGCCAACCTCCGCTCCGCCGGCTGGCCGCCGGACGTCATCGCCGACGCCGAACTCGCCTTCCACGAGCTGTACATCAACGCCTGGCAGCACGCGGGCTCCCCGGCGCCGTCCGTCCTCGTCTTCCTGCGGCCCGCCACCCTGCGCGTCGCCGTCTGCGACGACTGCCCCGACCTGCCGCCCGAACCCCGCACGCCCACCGACCCCTACGCGACCTCCGGACGCGGCCTCCACCTCATCCGCGCCCTCACCCACCGCTTCGGCGCCCACCCCACCAAGACCGGCAAGGTCATCTGGTTCGAGCTGGACGCGGCCGCGTGACCCGCATGCCCTTCGCGCCGCAGGACAAGATCCTCCGCACCTACACCGAGCCCGAGATCGCCTCTCTCCTCCGCGAACTCCACGAGCGCGGCGAGCCCTTCGGTATCCGGTGGGGCTCCGCCACTGTCGACGGCACCACCGTCCACCTCGGCGACACCTCCCTCGCCATCTTCCTCAACCTCCTCGAACTCCTCCGTGAAGCGAGCCGGAAGTGACCGACTTCCTCATCGGTGCCGCCTTCGCCACCCTCCTCGCCCTCGCCACCGTGATCACCGGCGTCATCACCGCCCTCAAAGTCGGCCCGCCCCCGCCGCCCGTCACCCGCCACGGACGTTGGGAACTCCGCATCCTCCCCGACGGCACCCACGAATGCACCTGGATCGCCCGCCAGTCCGGCCACTTCAGCCCCGAAACCAACCCCGACAACCGCCGCCGCATACCCCGATGACACACCTCGGAGCAGGAAGTCGATCCTGCCGACTTCCTGCTCCGCCCAACCCCCGGCGAAGCAACGATCGGTGGCCCCTTGCGACAGCAGGCAAGGGGCCACCAGGAGCAACGCCGAAGAGCAGGAAGTCGGCCGGGCCGACTTCCTGCTCCATGTTCAGCCGTTCAGGCGCTCAGTGGGTACCGGGTGTCCAGGTCGCGGAAGAGGGCGCCGTTCAGCTGGAAGGCGCGCTTGCACTCCTCGACCACCCGGCGGCGCTCGACCTCGTCCATCGCCTCCCCGGCGGCGTCGAGCTTGGCGCGGTAGTCGCGCTTGAAGGCGGCCGGGTTGTCGACGCCCTCGAACACGTAGAACCGCACCCCGTCGCCCTTGCGCTCGAAGCCCCAGGTCTTCTCGGCGATGCCCCGGATGATCTGACCACCCGACAGGTCGCCCAGGTAGCGGGTGTAGTGATGGGCGACGTAGCCCGCCGGCCACTGCTCCGTGAGCTCCTCCAAGCGGGCGACGTACGCGGCGGTGGCGGGCAGCGGGGCGAGCCCCTCGCGCCACTGCGGGCCGCGCAGGTGGGCCAGGTCGCGCTCGATGGCCTCGGTGCGCAGCACCGCCGGATCGATGAAGGCGCCGGCCACCGGGTGCTTCGCCAGCTGCTCCGCCCGCTCCTCCAGCGCGCGGTAGACGAACCAGAGCTGGCCGGTGAGGTCGGCGTAGGCCTCGATGCCGAGGTGCCCGCCGAGCAGGCGGCTCATGAACGAGGACTGCTCGGCCGCCTCGTGCTCGGCGCTGCTCGCGGTGCGCAGCACGGTGGAGAACGGGACGACGGGCTGCTCGGGTATGGGCATGCGGGCCTCCAGAGATCGAGTACACCCCCGATTGCTTCGGTTAGCCTAACCTAAGCTCCTGTCATGCCGACAGGGTGTCGGGAAAAATCGCACGCCCCCGGGAACGCCGAAGGCCGGGGCCGCGGAAAACTCCGCGAACCCCGGCCTCCGACTGCCTCGACCTACCTCGGAGCCCCCCGGCGGACGGACCGCCGGACGGACGAGATGGGCGCGACGGCTCAGTGACCGCCCTGCTCCGCCAGGCGCTTGATCGACGCGGTGACCTCGGCCTCGGCCTCGGCGCGGCCGACCCAGTTGGCACCCTCGACGGACTTGCCGGGCTCCAGGTCCTTGTAGACCTCGAAGAAGTGCTGGATCTCCAGGCGGTCGAACTCCGACACGTGGTGGATGTCCTGCAGGTGCTCCCAGCGCGGGTCCGTCGCCGGGACGCAGAGCAGCTTGTCGTCGCCGCCGGCCTCGTCCGTCATCTTGAACATGCCGATGACGCGGCACTTGATCAGGCAACCGGGGAAGGTCGGCTCGTCCAGGATGACCAGGGCGTCCAGCGGGTCACCGTCGTCCGCCAGGGTGCCCTCGACGTAGCCGTAGTCGGCCGGGTAGCGGGTCGAGGTGAAGAGCATCCGGTCGAGCCGCAGACGGCCGGTCTCGTGGTCGACCTCGTACTTGTTACGAGAGCCCTTCGGGATTTCGATAAGGACGTCGAACTCCAACGGTTCCTCCAAGGTAGGGACTGACAGAATCCAAGTGTCTCCTACGGGAGTGAGTGCTCAGGAAAGGGGCCGGGTCGGTGCGAGCAGGGGCTGGGTCGGGGGACCGACGCGGGGGGACGGCCGCGGGGCTGTTCGGGGCGGCGTTGCTGGTCGCCGGAACGGTGCTCGGAACGGGTGGTGCGTACGCGCAGCCGTCCCCGACGCCGACCGGATCGGCCTCGCCGGGCGGCCGGTCCACCGGGAACGCCCAGGGGGACCAGGACGAGGGCAACGGCCGGCGGGACGACAAGGGGGACCACGGCGACCACGGGGACCACGGGGACCGGGGCAACCGGCCGGGCAGCCGCGGCAGCGAGTCGCCCCGCCCGTCCGCGAGCGCCACCGGTACGGCCACCACCGGCCCGGGCACCGGTACGGCGGGCACCGCCGGTGCCGCCACCACGCCGCCCGGCGCCAAGCCCACCGGAGCCGTCCGACCCGCCCCCACCGGCACGGTGCTGGCCGCCGCCGGGGCCGGGCCGGACACCGGCCTGCCCACCAGCCAAGGCCTCCAGCAGGCCCTCGCCGCCGTGCTCGCCGACAAGAGCCTCGGCACCGTCGGCCTCGCCGTCGCGGACGCCGCCGACGGCCAACTCCTCTACGGCACCGGCGAGAACACCGCCGCGACCCCGGCGTCCACCACCAAGCTGGCCACCTCGATCGCGGCCCTGTCGCTGATCCCCGGCGACACCCGGCTGACCACCCGGGTCGTCAAGAACGCGGCCACCGGCGGGATCACCCTCGTGGGTGGCGGTGACCCGACGCTGACCGCGCTCCCCGCCGACCAGGTGCAGATCGGCGGCATCCCCGCCGACCCGGACACCGCCCCCGCCTCGCTCGACGCGCTGGCCGCGCAGACCGCCGCCGCGCTGAAGGCCGCGGGCACCGGCACCGTCGCGCTCGACTACGACGTCTCCCTCTACACCGGCGCCCTGCTGCACAAGAACCACGACAACGAGAACATCCCCGCCGTCACGCCGCTGATGGTGGACGAGGCCAAGGTCGACCCGAGGAGCCGAGAGGACGCGCCCGCCCGTGTCGCCGACCCGGCCATGGCCGCCGCCGAGGCCTTCGCCGCGCTGCTCAAGGCCCAGGGCATCACCGTCCAGGGCAAGGCGAAGCAGGCCGCCGCCCCGGTCGCCGCCGACGCCCCCGTGCTCGGGCGGGTCGACTCCCCGACCGTGGCCCGGCTGGTCGAGCGGCTGCTGACCACCTCCGACAACACGCTCGCCGAGGCGATCGCCCGGCAGGCCGCGCTCGCCGCCCACCAGCCGGCCAGCTTCGAGGGCGCCGCCACCGCCGTCACCCAGGAACTCGCCCGGCTCGGCGTGCCGACCACCGGCATGGTGCTGAACGACGGCAGCGGCCTGCACACCGGCAACGCGATCCCGCCGGTCGTCCTGGTCAAGCTGCTCACGCTGGCCGCCTCGGCGGAGCACCCGACGCTGCGCCCGGTGCTGACCGGCCTGCCGATCGCCGGATTCACCGGCACCCTCGGCAAGCGCTTCGGCTCCACCTCGGGCGCCGCCGACGCGGCCGGCCTGGTCCGCGCCAAGACCGGCAGCCTGAGCGGCGTCAACACCCTGGCGGGCACCGTGGTGGACGCCGACGGCCGCCTCCTCTCCTTCGCCCTGATGACCCGGACCACCGCCCCCGCCGACACCGCCCGCACCGCCATGGACCGCGTCGTCGCCCGCCTCGCCGCCTGCGGCTGCCACTAGGTCAGGCCCCCCCGCCGGGCTCGGGAACCACGCCCGAGCCCGGCGAACGTGTGGGAGCCCGACGTGAGGCCGGGGCAGCCCGGGCCGTGCGGGGGCGGCGGGCGGCTTTCCCGGTGCTGTGCGACGAGGGCGGTGCGGGCCGTCATTGACCGGCCGTTCCGGCTCCCCCAGGCGGGCGGGAGCACGTACGGTGAGGGCATGACGAGCGCGAGCGGCGGTGCCGACATGGTCGACTGGAATCTCGCGGTCGCGACCGCGACCCGGCTGGTGCGGCCGGGGCCGGAGGTGAGCCGGGCCGAGGCGGGCGCGGTGGTCGCCGAGTTGCGTCGGCACGCCCTGGCGGCGGAGGAGCACGTGCGGGAGTTCACCGGCATGCGCTCCAGCAGCCTGACCGAGGCGGCCGCGACCCCGGTGCTGATCGTGGACCGGCCCGGCTGGGTGCGGGCCAACGTGGCGGGCTTCCGCACCATCGTGCAGCCGCTGGTGGAGAAGCTCCAGGCGCGGCGGGCGAACGGGTCGGCCTCCGCGGTGTTCGGCACGGTGGGGGAGAAGGCCACCGGCATCGAGGTGGGCGCGCTGCTGGCGTTCCTGGCCACCAAGGTGCTCGGCCAGTACGAGACCTTCGCCCCGGCCGAGCCCTCGCTGGAGGCGCCGGACAGCCCGGCCGCGCTGTTCGACAAGCCGCGGCTGGGCCCCGAGGGCCCCGGCCCCGGGCGGCTGCTGCTGGTGGCGCCGAACATCGTGCACGTGGAGCGGGAGCTGGACGTCGACCCGGCCGACTTCCGGCTCTGGGTCTGTCTGCACGAGGAGACCCACCGCACCCAGTTCACCGCGGTGCCCTGGCTGCGCGACCACATCCAGTCCGAGGTGCAGTCCTTCCTGGCCGAGACGGACGTCGACCCGGGCGCGCTGCTGGACCGGCTGAGGGACGCCGCCGGCTCGCTGGGCGCCGGGCTGCCGGGGCTCGGCGGCGCCCGGGGGGACAACTCCTCCTCGGCCGGTCTGCTGGAGATCGTCCAGTCGCCCGCCCAGCGGGAGATCCTCGCCCGGCTGACGGCCGTGATGTCCCTGCTGGAGGGGCACGCGGACGTGGTGATGGACGGCGTGGGCCCGGCGGTGGTGCCGAGCGTCTCCGAGATCCGCGAGAAGTTCCAGCAGCGCCGGGACCGCGGCGCCAACCGGCTGGACCTGGTGCTGCGCCGGCTGCTCGGCATGGACGCCAAGCTGCGCCAGTACCAGGACGGCGCGGTCTTCGTGCGGGGCGTGGTCGAGCAGGTCGGCATGGAGGGCTTCAACCGGGTCTGGACCTCGCCGAACACGCTGCCGACCAAGGAGGAGATCCACGACCCCGCCGCCTGGGTGGCCCGCGTCGCGCGCTGAGGCGGGGCCCGTAGGGGCCTGCGGGGGAGCAACCGGCGCTCAAACCCGTTCGTACGGGTGGTCCAGTCGTGCACATGGCGGGTGAAGATACGTTTCTTCATTCACCCGAACGTGGGACGGTGGTCGTACCGGTGGCGCGGGTGGCGTAGCGGGTGCCTCCTTTCTGCCACCATCTGTGAGCGCCCGGTAACAGGGTGCTCACAGATGCGCGGTCCCCGCCGCGCCCACCGTCGTCCTGTCCCCCCTCCGCCGAGGAGTCGTCGCCGTGGGCCCTCACCCCGCCGTCGCCGCGATACGCCTGGCCGTTCGCCGCGCCCTCACCGACCTCGCCGCCGAGGCCGGTTCCACCTTCACCGCGCCCGTCCGCGAGCCGCGGGAGCCGCGGGAGCGCACCGGCGCCGCGCTGCCCGCCGCCGCGTTGCCCGTCGCGCTGCCCGCCACCGTCGGCACCACGCTGATCGGCAACGCCCACCGCCACCCCTCCGGGCTGCCCCGCACCCCCGCCGCGCCCGGCTCGCCGCTGGTCCTGGTCGCCGTCAGCGGCGGCGCGGACTCCATGGCGCTCGCCATCGCGGCCGCCTTCGAGGCCCCCAAGATCGGCCTGCGGGTCGGCGCCGTCACCGTCGACCACGGTCTGCAGGCGGGCTCCGCCGAGCGCGCCGCCCAGGTCGCCGGTCGGCTGCGGGAGCTGGGCCTGGACCCGGTCGAGGCGGTCGCCGTGCGGGTCGGCCGGGACGGCGGCCCCGAGGCCGCCGCCCGGGACGCCCGCTACGCCGCGCTGGACGAGGCCGCCGAGCGGCACGCCGCGGTCGCCGTGCTGCTCGGCCACACCCGCGACGACCAGGCCGAGACCGTCCTGCTGGGCCTGGCCCGCGGCTCGGGCGCCCGCTCGCTGGCCGGGATGCCGGCCCAGAAGGGCCGCTACCGCCGCCCGCTGCTGGAGCTGGACCGGGCCGCCACCCGGCAGGCCTGCTCCGCCCAGGCGATCCCGGTCTGGGACGACCCGCACAACTGCGACCCGGCCTACACCCGCTCCCGGGTCCGCCACGAGGTGCTGCCGGTGCTGGAGAAGCACCTGGGCGGCGGGGTGGTCGAGGCGCTGGCCCGCACCGCCCGGCTGTTCCGCGACGACGCCGACGCACTCGACCAGTGGGCCTCCCTCGCCGAGCGTGACATCCGTACGGGCGACGGTGCCCTGGACGCGGCCAAACTGGCCGAACTCCCCCCCGCGGTGCGCCGCCGGGTGCTGCGCCGGGCCGCGCTGCGGGCGGGCTGTCCGGCCGGGGACCTGTTCGCCCGGCACCTCGAAACGATCGACCTGCTGGTCACCGGATGGCGCGGCCAGGGGCCGCTGCACCTACCCGGGGGCGTCGAAGCGACCCGGCGGTGTGGCACGCTGGTCTTTCGGCGACAGGGCGACTGACGGGCGGGCATGCCCCGGGGGAGCCGGCCGCCGGCCATCCAGACCCCGACACGTTTGAGGACGTATCCCCGGTGGACCAGAACGACATGGGCGCTGACCTCGCGAAGGTGCTCATCAGCAAGGACGAGATCGACGCCAAGCTCCTGGAGCTGGCCGAGCGCATCGACCGGGACTACGCAGGCAAGGACCTGCTGATCGTCGGCGTCCTCAAGGGGGCCGTGATGGTCATGGCGGACCTGGCCCGCACCCTGCACTCGCAGGTCACCATGGACTGGATGGCCGTCTCCTCCTACGGGATGGGCACCAAGTCCTCCGGCGTGGTGCGGATCCTGAAGGACCTCGACACCGACATCGCCGGCCGCGACGTGCTGATCGTCGAGGACATCATCGACTCCGGTCTGACCCTGTCCTGGCTGCTCGGCAACCTGGGCTCGCGCGGCCCGGCCTCCCTGGAGGTCTGTGCCCTGCTGCGCAAGCCGGACGCGGCGAAGGTCGAGATCGACGTCAAGTACGTCGGCTTCGACATCCCCAACGAGTTCGTCGTCGGCTACGGCCTCGACTACGCGGAGAAGCTGCGCAACCTGCCGTTCATCGGCACCCTCGCGCCGCACGTCTACGGCGGCTGAGAACCCGTTCGGACGACGGGCGGGAACAGGAGCCTGTTCCCACCCGTTGGATCCGGGGGACCATAGAAGAACGTCGTATCGCCGTGCTCCCGCCACGTGGGGGTCGCACTGCGGTACGGTCCAATAAACCGCTCTTCACATGAGCACTGACCGAATGCGCCGGCGGCCCACAGCCACGCGGCGCCGTTGAGTGGCAGGAGGGACGGGGCGGCAACGCCCCGCATGGATGGACGTCAAGCGATACTTCCGTGCGCCGATCATGTGGATCGTGCTGGCCGTCCTCGCCGTTGTCGTGCTGATGCAGGTCGTTTCGGACTCGAACGGCTACAAGACGGTGGACACCGGCCAGGTCGTTGCAGCGATCGACGCGAAGCAGGTCAAGTCGGCGCAGATCACCACGGGTGATTCGAACACCATCAAGATTCAGCTGAAGGACGGCGCCAAGCTGCCCAACGTGGGCACCGGCAAGCCGCAGTCCGGCAGCAAGTTCCAGGCCTCGTACATCGGCGACCAGGGCGTCGCGATCGCCGACAAGCTGCAGGCCCAGATCAACGACAACGACCAGAGCACGCTCTCCGAGGGCTACACCATCAGCCCGGAGAAGCAGAGCACCCTCGTCAGCCTGCTGCTGTCGATGCTGCCCATCGTGATCATCGTGCTGGTCTTCCTGTTCCTGATGAACCAGATGCAGGGCGGCGGCTCGCGCGTCATGCAGTTCGGCAAGTCCAAGGCCAAGCTGCTCACCAAGGACACCCCGAAGACCACCTTCGCCGACGTCGCCGGCGCGGACGAGGCGGTCGAGGAGCTCCACGAGATCAAGGAGTTCCTGCAGGAGCCGGCCAAGTTCCAGGCCGTCGGCGCCAAGATCCCCAAGGGCGTGCTGCTCTACGGCCCGCCCGGTACCGGCAAGACCCTGCTGGCGCGCGCCGTCGCGGGCGAGGCCGGCGTGCCGTTCTACTCGATCTCGGGCTCGGACTTCGTCGAGATGTTCGTCGGTGTCGGCGCCAGCCGCGTCCGCGACCTCTTCGAGCAGGCCAAGGCGAACGCCCCGGCGATCGTCTTCGTCGACGAGATCGACGCCGTCGGCCGGCACCGCGGTGCGGGCCTCGGCGGCGGCCACGACGAGCGTGAGCAGACCCTCAACCAGCTGCTGGTCGAGATGGACGGCTTCGACGTCAAGGGCGGCGTCATCCTGATCGCCGCCACCAACCGCCCGGACATCCTGGACCCGGCGCTGCTGCGCCCGGGCCGCTTCGACCGCCAGATCGCGGTCGAGCGCCCCGACCTCCAGGGCCGTCTGGACATCCTCAAGGTGCACCAGAAGGGCAAGCCGATCGCGCCCGACGTCGACCTCTCGGCCGTCGCCAAGCGCACCCCCGGCTTCACCGGTGCCGATCTGTCGAACGTCCTGAACGAGGCGGCCCTGCTGACCGCCCGCTCGGACAAGAAGCTGATCGACAACAACATCCTGGACGAGGCGATCGACCGCGTCGTGGCGGGTCCGCAGAAGCGCACGCGGATCATGTCCGACAAGGAGAAGAAGATCACCGCGTACCACGAGGGCGGTCACGCCCTGGTGGCGGCGGCCTGCCAGTACAGCGACCCGGTGCACAAGATCACCATCCTGTCCCGCGGCCGGGCCCTCGGCTACACCATGGTGCTGCCGGAAGAGGACAAGTACTCCACCACCCGCAACGAGATGCTCGACCAGCTGGCCTACATGCTGGGCGGGCGTGCGGCGGAGGAGCTGGTCTTCCACGACCCGACCACCGGTGCCTCGAACGACATCGAGAAGGCCACCGCCACCGCGCGGGCCATGGTCACCCAGTACGGCATGACCGAGCGGCTGGGCGCGATCAAGTTCGGCAGCGACAACTCGGAGCCGTTCCTGGGCCGCGAGATGGGTCACCAGCGCGACTACTCCGAGGAGGTCGCCGGGCTGGTCGACGAGGAGGTCAAGAAGCTCATCGAGTCCGCGCACAACGAGGCCTGGGAGATCCTGGTCGAGAACCGCGACGTGCTCGACAACCTGGTTCTGGAGCTCCTGGAGAAGGAGACCCTCAACAAGGAGCAGATCGCCGAGATCTTCGCCCCGATCGTCAAGCGCCCGGCCCGTCCGGCGTGGACCGGCTCCGCCCGCCGGACGCCGTCCACCCGCCCGCCGGTGCAGTCGCCCAAGGAGCTGGCGCTCACCAACGGCGCCACCGCCGCCGAGGCCGCCCCGGCCGACGTGGTGAAGCTCCCACCGCTGCCGATCGACCCGCCCACCGAGGGCTGACGGGAGCCCGGCACCCGACGGAATGGATGCCGCGTCACCGGGGTTTGTACCCTGGAGGCGCGGCATCCGTGCTGTTCAACCCTTGTTCGTCAACCAGTTAGCGAGGCCCGCATGATCGACCCGGTGACGCTCGACGGTCCGCCCGCCGTCGGCACCTTCGACCAGAAGCGGGCCGAGAACGCCATTCGCGAGCTGCTGCTGGCCGTCGGCGAGGACCCGGACCGCGAGGGCCTGCTGGAGACGCCGGCCCGGGTGGCCCGGGCGTACAAGGAGATATTCGCGGGACTCTGGCAGGAGCCCGAGGACGTCCTGACCACCACCTTCGACCTCGGCCACGACGAGATGGTGCTGGTCAAGGACATCGAGCTGACCTCGGTCTGCGAGCACCACCTGGTGCCGTTCCGGGGTGTCGCGCACGTCGGGTACATCCCGTCCACCAGCGGCAAGATCACCGGCCTGTCCAAGCTGGCCCGGCTGGTCGACGTGTACGCCCGCCGGCCGCAGGTGCAGGAGCGGCTCACCAGTCAGGTCGCCGACGCCCTGATGCGGATCCTGGAGCCGCGCGGGGCGATCGTCGTGGTCGAGTGCGAGCACATGTGCATGTCGATGCGCGGCATCCGCAAGCCCGGCGCCAAGACCATCACCTCCTGCGTGCGCGGACAGCTGCGCGACCCGGCCACCCGGGCCGAGGCGATGAGCCTCATCATCGGTCGCTGACCGGGGCGCGGCGTCCCCGCGGGCGCCGCGCTGGCCGGACGGGCGCGGGCCGGTCAGATCGGCTCGGGCTCGGGCTCGGGCTCCGGTTCGGCGTGCGGCGGGGCCGGGGTGCCCAGCGCGTTGCGGCGCGCGGGCATCCGCAGCCGCACCATCCGCCGCCAGCCGTACAGCAGGTCGTACAGGTAGAGCGCGCGCACGCCGGCCGTGACCACGGTCAGCTGCCAGCGCGGCCAGCCGAGGATCCGCGCCATCCGGGACGTCACCGCGAGGCCGACGTCCCGGTGGGTGCGGATCTCGCCGCGGGCGCTGGTCTCCAGCACGTGGCGGATGTACGGTCCGTGCCCCTCGGCGGTCAGCCGCAGCAGCTCCTCGTGGCAGTAGGCGAGGTGGTTGTCCTCGTCGGCCGAGATCATCCGCATCGCCCGGCCGAGGTCGGGGTTGTCCCCGTACGCCTTGACGAGCTGGCGCATCTGCTCGGCCGCGCGCTGCTCGGTGACCCGGCTGTGCGCCAGGTAGGTGATGATCTCGCGGTCGGTCAGCGGGACCGCGCTGGTCAGCCGCTCGTGGGCGAGGCCGACGCCCTGGCGCTCCAGCAGCATGCAGTAGTCGGTGTCGGCGGGCACACCGACCCTCGGCAGGCCGCGCTTGTGCAGCAACTGGGTGAAGATCCGGCCGTGCTTGCGCTCGTCGGCGCCGTGCCGGGCGATCTTCGGTGCGAGCACCGGGTCGCGGGTGAGTTCGGTGATCCGTTCGTTCTCCCACCCGCCCTGGTCCTCGCCGCCGGCGGCGATGCTGCAGAACAGCTGGTAGGCCTCGTCGTTCCGGTAGATCTCGTCGAAGAGCGATCGGGTGCTGAGCATGGGGCCTCCTGCCCGGATCGGGGGCGGCCCCGGCCGTCGTTCGGCCGGGGCGGTCGAGATACGTCCCCCGCGGTGGCCGGCACCGCGCCCGACCGGCCGGTAATCACCCGCCCAGCGGCGCCAGGGGTCGGCGGAGGGGCCGGCCGAGGGGTCAGCCGAGGTGGCGGCCCATCCACTCCAGCGCGGCGGGCAGCTCGCGCACCCAGCTCTCGAAGTTGTGGCCGCCGTCGTCCAGGTACATCGACTCCGCCTGGAACTGCGGGTTGGCGGCGGCGACCTGCTGGGCCAGCTCGACGAACTGGACGGTCTGCGGGTAGTCGGACTCCTTGCGGGTGGAGACCACCAGCATCGACAGCGGCGGGGCGGGCAGGTTCTGCAGCCGCCAGGCGAGGTCGCTCTGCTCGGCCAGCGTCCGGTCCCCGCCGAACAGGCTGCCGCCGGTGAACTGGTCCTCGTTGACCTTGAAGTCGGCGTGCAGCCCGCCCGCGCTGCCGAAGACGGTCGGGAAGCGCATCGCCAGCCGCAGCGCGCAGCTGCCTCCGGTCGAGTAGCCGAAGACGCCCCAGGAGGCCGGGGAGCGGCCGATCCGGTAGGCGGAGCGCAGCGCCTCGGGGACGTCCTTGGTGAACCAGGTCTCGGTGCGCGGCCCGCCGACGACGTCCACGCACTCGGTGTCGCGCGGCGGGGCGAGGGTCGGGCGGGCCAGCACCACGATGGCCGGCTGCATCTTCCCGGAGCGCTGGAGCTCCACCGCGGTCTGGATGACCGGCAGGTCCTTCATCAGGTTGAGCGTGGTGCCGGGGTAGCCGGCGATGGTCAGCAGCACCGGGAAGCGGGTCAGGCCGAGCTTCGGGTCGAAGTACTCCGGCGGCAGGTAGACGAACATCTGGTCGGACAGTCCGGTCTCCTTTCCGGTGATCCGGACCGACTCGACCTTCCCCACCTCTTCGGGTGCCCCCTTGGGCAGGTCCCCGATGCTCTGCATGCCGCTGTCGTCGGTCGGCTCCAGCAGGGCGTCTCCGGCCGGGACGCCGTTGCGGTGGTTCTCGTTGCTGGTGAGGGCGAGCTTGGTGCCGCCGGGGTTGAGCAGGTCGTCCCAGGAGGTGTAGAACCCGAAGGAATTGTTGACGCTGAGCGCCAGCACCGCCAGCACCGAGGCCTGAGTGACGGTCAGCAGTCCCACCCGGCCGAGCATCGGCAGCGGTCGCTGCCGCGCCAGTCTGGGCCAGACCCAGAGGGTGGTCACGAGCGCCGCCGAACCCAGGGCAAGCAGCGAGTTCATCAGCGCGTCGCTGGTCAGTTCCATACCGTCGGCCTTCCGGTGGGACACTGTCGGTGCAGGCTTCATCGTCTGGCGGTGCGTCAGTCCCGGCCACCGCGGCTAGGCTGTCCGGACGCCGGGCGGGGCCCGGGAGGCCGACGGTGCGCGCACGCAACCGACGCCCTAAAATGCGGCGTCCACCGTACGTAGGACGTACGCGGGGGCCCGTCGCGCCACGCGGTGAGGGGCCCCGGCGCCCACCCCTCGGCTCAATTCGCAGCGCCCCCAGGGTGCCGGTTTACCCTTCGTTTCCGGTTCCTTGGTGTGCGTATTGCCTGATGAAGGAAAAGGCATGAAGGTCCATCACGGCTCCCACCCCGGAGTGACCGGACACCCCTCCACAGCCCCTACGCTGAACCTCCATGAGCGTTCCCGTGTCCGTTGAGCCGAGCCCCGAGCAGCCCCCGCGTCGTCGCGGTCTGCAGACGCTTCGCACCCAGGCGGCCGCCGTTCCGAGGGCCTGGCTCCCCGGTGCGGTCGGTTACACCTGTCTGCTGATCGGTCTGGTGGACATCGCCAGCGCGGTGTTCCCCAGGCTCCGGCACACCAAGGTGCACACCTTCGCCGGGCAGCTGCCCGGTGGCACCACCACGCTGGCCGCCGCCGGCACCCTGATGATCGGCCTGCTGCTGGTACTGCTCGCGCACGCGCTGCGCCGGCGCAAGCGGCGCGCCTGGCGCGCGGTGTGCGTGCTGCTGCCGATCGGCGCGGCGCTGCACCTGCTGCGCTGGCACCAGCTCGGCCCGGCGGTCATCTCGATGGTGCTGTTCGCGGTCATGCTGATCCACCGGCGCGAGTTCTACGCCAAGGCCGACCCGCGCACCCGCTGGCGCGCCGTGGTCAACCTGGTCGTGCTGGGCACCGTCAGCGTCCTGCTCGGCCTGCTGGTCGTCAGTACCCGGACCAAGTACGAGGTCGGCGACCCGGGCCTCTACCAGCGGCTGGAGCACGTGGTCTACGGGCTGTTCGGCTTCGAGGGCCCGGTGCACTACAACGCGGACCGGATCGAGGACCTGGTCGGCTACCTGCTCGGCGCGATGGGTCTGTTCACCGCCCTCACCACCACCTACCTGGCGCTGCGGCCGGAGAAGCCCAAGCCGGAGCTGACCGCCGAGGACGAGGAGAAGGTCCGGGCGCTGCTGCAGCGGCACGGCGAGCGGGACTCGCTCGGCTACTTCGCGCTGCGCCGGGACAAGAGCGTGCTGTTCTCGCCCACCGGCAAGGCCGCGATCTCCTACCGGGTGGTCTCCGGCGTCATGCTCGCCTCGGGCGACCCGGTCGGCGACGTCGAGGCCTGGCCCGGTGCGATCAAGGTGTTCATGGCCGAGGCCCGCGAGCACGCCTGGGTGCCGGCCGTGATGGGTTGCAGCGAGGTCGGCGGCGAGGTCTGGACCCGCGAGGCGGGGCTGGACGCGCTGGAGCTGGGCGACGAGGCGATCGTCGACACCGCGACCTTCTCGCTCGCCGGGCGGGCCATGCGCAACGTCCGCCAGATGGTCAAGCGGATCGAGCGCAACGGCTACTCCTGCCAGGTCCGCCGTGTCGCCGAGCTGCCCCTGGAGGAGAAGCAGCGGATCGCCGACGCCGCGGCCCGCTGGCGCGGCACCGACACCGAGCGCGGCTTCTCGATGGCGCTCGGCCGCTTCGGCGACCCGGGCGACGACGACTGCGTGGTGGTCACCGCCCACAAGGCGCCCGAGGAGGGCGAGACCGGTGACGACCTCAAGGCCGTGCTGCACTTCGTGCCCTGGGGCGAGGACGGCATCTCGCTGGAGCTGATGCGCCGTGACCGGGCGGCCGATCCGGGCCTGAACGAGCTGCTGATCGTCGCCGCGCTGCAGGCCGTGCCGGCGATGGGCGTGCGCCGGGTGTCGCTGAACTTCGCGATGTTCCGCTCGGCGCTGGCCCGCGGCGAGCGGATCGGCGCCGGACCGGTGCTGCGCGCCTGGCGCGGGCTGCTGGTGTTCCTGTCGCGCTGGTTCCAGATCGAGTCGCTGTACAAGTTCAACGCGAAGTTCCAGCCGGAGTGGGAGCCCCGGTTCCTGGTCTTCCCGAACAACCGCGACCTGCCCCGGATCGGCTTCGCGGCGATGCAGGCGGAGGCCTTCATCACGCTGGGCATGCCCCGCTTCGGGCGCAAGCCGCAGCGCAAGGGGCTGCCGGACGGCCCCAGGCCGGAGGTCACCGAGGCCGCCTGAGCCGTGCGGCAGCGGTGCCGGCCCCCGTCGAGGACGCTCCTCGGCGGGGGCCGGCCGCCTTCCGGGGGGTGGGCGCCGGGTGGCCGGAGGCGGCGGGTCAGATAATGGGGGTTATGAGCGATTCGGTGCCCTTCCCGCCACCGCCCGGACTGCCGCGGCTCGACCGCTGCGCCGTCATGGGCGTGGTCAACGTGACCCCGGACTCCTTCTCCGACGGCGGGCTGTGGCACGACCCCGCCAAGGCGATCGCGCACGGGCTCGCGCTGCGCGCCCGGGGCGCCGACCTGGTCGACGTCGGCGGCGAGTCCACCCGCCCCGGCTCGCAGCGCGTCCCCGAGGAGGAGGAGCTGCGCCGGGTCGTGCCGGTGGTGCGGGAGCTGGCCGCCGCCGGGGTGGCGGTCTCCGTCGACACCATGCGGGCCTCGGTGGCCGAGCAGGCCGTCGAGGCCGGCGCGCTGATCGTCAACGACGTCTCCGGCGGCCTGGCCGACCCGGCGATGGCCCGGGTGGTGGCCGGGACCGGCGCGCCGTTCGTGGTGATGCACTGGCGCGGGCAGTCCGCCGACATGGACCGGCTGGCCGTCTACGACGACGTGGTGACCGACGTGGTCGGCGAGCTGACCGCCCGGGTCGACGCCCTGCTCGCCGCCGGAGTCAAGGAGGAGCAGCTGATCCTGGACCCGGGACTCGGCTTCGCCAAGACCTCCGAGCACAACTGGGCCCTGCTCGGCCGGCTCGACGCGCTCACCGCGCTCGGCCGGCCCGTCCTGGTCGCCGCATCGCGCAAGCGGTTCCTGGGTACGCTGCTCGCCGACCCGGAAACCGGGGAACTGCGCCCGGCCCGGGAGCGCGACCACGCGACCGCCGCGGTGTCGGTGCTGTCGGCACAGGCCGGTGCCTGGGCGGTGCGGGTGCACGACGTGGCCGGCACGGCGGACGCCGTCCGGGTGGTCGCGGCCTGGCAGCGCGCGGCCCGGCAGGGACGAGCGCTTGGCGAAGGACGGGAGGGTCATGGCGGGTGACGGCAGGTTGAGCGGGGAGACGGCGGGCCGACGGGCCGGCGGGGAGGACCGGGAAGCGGTCCTGGCCGCCAACCGGGCGCTCTACGAGGCGCTGGAGACCGGCGACCTCGCGGCGGTCGAGGACGCCTGGCTGGGCGCCGGCGAGGCGGACGACAAGGGGGGCGTGGTCTGCGTCCACCCGGGGTGGCCGGTGCTGCGCGGACGGGCCCAGGTGACCCGCTCGTACATGCTGATCATGGCGAACACCGAGTACATCCAGTTCATCCTCACCGACGAGGAAGCGGAGGTGCACGGCGATGTGGCCCTTGTCACGTGCACCGAGAACATCCTTTCCGGCGGCGAGGCCGAACAGGAGGGCGAGCTCGGGCCACTGGTCGGGGGAAAGGTCGTGTCCACCAATCTCTTCCGGCGCACCCCGGGCGGGTGGAAACTCTGGTCGCACCACGGTTCACCCGTTCTGACCAGCGCCGACGAGGACGACGAGGACTGATTCCGGGCCGCGGCGGGGAATCACGGGAAAACGTCGCCGGGCGGTGACCGGGGAATTCCCGACAAGTCACCGAACGTTCACGTCAATCGCCATTCCGGTGCGCGTGGCGACGGTTCGTGCCGGGTAGGACGGTCGGGTGTTGTCGGCGCGCGCGGGTAGATTCGAAAAGGTCAGCGGCGGGCGCGACGCCCGTCTCCGCCCTGCCCGTCGCTCTTGCCCGGGACGGGGCCCGTCCGACTTGGAGCAGTGATTCGTTTGCTGGACCGCGTCACCCTGCGGGGCCTGCGCGCCCGCGGTCACCACGGCGTATTCGAGCGCGAGCGGGCCGAAGGCCAGACCTTCGTGGTGGACCTGGTGCTGTACCTGGACACCCGCCCCGCCGCCGCCGACGACGACCTGACCCGTACGGCGCACTACGGCATCGTGGCCGAGGAGGTCACCGCGATCATCGCCGGCGAGCCGGTGGAGCTGATCGAGACCCTGGCCCAGCGGATCGCGGACCAGTGCCTGAAGCACGAGCCGGTGGAGGAGGTCGAGGTGACCGTGCACAAGCCGGACGCCCCGATCACCGTGCCGTTCGACGACGTGACCGTGACCATCCACCGGACCCGCGGATGACCCGCCCGGTCCGTCCGGTGCCCGCCGTAGGGCCCGTCTCAGCCATAGGGGAAGTCCGATGACCACAAGTGACCCGAACGCCGCGCCGAGCGCCTTCGACCTGGAGCAGCGGGTGGACTCGGTCGACACGACCCTGCACAGCCAGCGCTGCGCCGTGGTCGCCCTCGGCTCCAACCTCGGCAACCGCCTGGACACCCTGCAGGGGGCCGTGGACGCCCTCGCGGACACGCCCGGGCTGAAGGTCAAGGCCGTCTCCGCGGTGTACGAGACGGAGGCCGTGGGCGGCCCCGCCGAGCAGCCCGCCTACTACAACGCGGTGGTCGTGCTGCGCACCTCGCTGCCGCCGCAGGACCTGCTGGAGCGCGGCAACGCGATCGAGGACGCCTTCGGCCGGGTCCGCACCGTGCACTGGGGCCCGCGCACCCTGGACGTCGACATCCTGGCCTACGAGGGCGTCGTCAGCGAGGACCCGCAGCTGCTGCTGCCGCACCCGCGCTCGCACGAGCGGGCCTTCGTGCTCGCCCCGTGGCTGGACGCCCAGCCGGACGCCGAGGTGCCCGGGCACGGGCCGGTGGCCGAGCTGCTGGCGGCGCTCGGCGGCCCGGACGCCCAGGGCGTCCGGCGGCGCGAGGACATCCGGCTGACGCTGCCCGAGTAGGCCATGCGTCCGGGGCGGTCCGTGCAGGCCGGGGAACTCCTGCCGGGCCGCCGGGCGTAGACCCAGGGGCACGCCCCGGTCCGGGACCCGTTGGGCCGGGGCCCGGTACGGTGGCCTGACGCCGTCGTACCCGCCGCCCGGGAAAGGACCTCGTCCGAGTGAAGCTGCTTCGCCTCCGTCTGCTGATCGGCATCACCGCCGCCACGACGGCGCTGTCCTGGGCCGGCGCCAAGCTGTGGGCCGCCCTGGACACGCTGCCCGCGGTACCGGGCGCGGCGCCGGTGGTGCTGGCCGCGGTGGCGGTGATCCTGCTCGCGACCGCGCTCTCGCTGCGCTCGCGGCTCAAGGCGGTGCGTGAGCGGCAGCCCGGGGCGAAGCGGGTGGACCCGCTGGGCGCGGCCCGGGCGCTGGTGCTCGGGCAGGCCAGCGCGCTGGTCTCGGCGGTGGTCACCGGGGTCTACGCGGGCGCCGGGATCTACCTGCTGGGCGAGCTGGACGTGCCGGCCCGCAAGGACCAGGCGATCACCGCCGGCCTCGCGGTGCTGGCCGGCGCGGCTGTGATCGCGGCGGCGCTCTGGCTGCAGCACATCTGCCGGCTGCCGGAGAACCATGACGACCCGGGCGGCCCCGGTCCGGCTCCCACCCACCGCTGACCAGCGCATTTCCGGTGATCTTGAGTGATTTTCCGGATGCGTCCGGTAAAGCCGGTGCGCTGTCAAGGGCCGAACCGGACCCTGGGCTGACACGGCCCCAATTCGCACGCTAGTTTCGTGGCATGTCTCGCGGACGCCACCGTCATTCCTCCGTCCTCGGCCGGGTCCTTCCCCCCACCGCCGCCGGCGTGCTCATCGTCGCCGCGTTGGGGGCGCTGCTTTTCAGTCAGGACACCGTGCTGGTCCGTTCGGTGGGCGCGGCCGCGGTGCTCGCCACGCTCGGCTTCGCCGTGCTGCTGCGGCAGCGTGACCGGGCCGCGCGGGCGGCGGCCGAGGTCTCCGTCGCCCAGCGGCTGCGGGCCGACGAGCGGTTCGAGGAGCAGCTCGCCGAGGCCGAGTACGCGGCCGAGGTGGCCGAGGAGCGGGCGACCAGGTTCGGGCGCCGGCTGACCGCGGAGAAGTCCCGGCTGGCGAAGGCCGAGACGGAGATCGCCCGGCTGCTCAAGGAGCGCGCCGTGATGGTCGCCGAGCAGGCGCTCAAGGAGGCCGAGGCGGCCCAGCGGGCGCTCGCCGCGAGCCGGCCCAGGCACCCGGCCAGTCCGGCCGCGTACGTCCGCGCCGCGGCCGTGCTGCGGCAGCTGGAGCGGCGGGCGGCGCAGCAGGAGGCCCAGCGCGAGCAGGAGGCCCGGCGGGCGGCGGAGCGCGCGGCGGGTGCGGAGGTCGCGCTGCGCGCGCGGACGGCGCCCGCGACGACGTCCGCTCCGGCGCCCCAGCGGGTCGCTCCGGCGGTTCCGGCCCCGGTCGTTCCCTCGGTGCCCGCTCCCGGCACGGCGCCGTCCGCGGTCGCTCCGGCTGCTCCGGCCGCTCCCGCCGACCCCGCGGCGTCGGTCCGGCCGGCGCTGACGGCGACCGTCGGACAGCTCGGCGGTGCGCCCGCCGCGCCGCCGGTGCGGGCGGCCGAGCGGCAGCGTCCGCGCCCGGCGGCCTCGGCGGCCCCGCGCCCGCAGGGCTTCAGCTTCTTCGGCCGCGGCGCCGGCGCCGGCGCGGCGGTCCGCGCGGCTGCCCCGGCGCCGGCCGTGCGCAGCGTCGCGGAGCTCGGCGAGCGGGCGGACCTGGCGGACGTGGTCGGCGACGAGGCGCTCGCGGCCCAGGCGCAGGAGCAGGCCGAGCAGGCTCGGGTCCGGGCCGACGAGCGGGCCCCGGAGCAGTCGCAGGCGCCCGTGCCGGCCGCGACGGGCCCGGAGGCGGAGACCCGGGTGCTGCCGAAGGTCGAGGAGGACGCCCCCGAGGTGGTCGACCTGACCCCGCACGACGAGACCGAGCAGATCGAGGTGCCGGAGCTGCGCGCCTCGCGCTGAGGCGGGCGGTCGGCGGCCGGCGGACGACGAGCGGCGCGGGGTGGACGGAGGAACCGTCCGCCCCGCGCCGCTTCCGCGTTCAGGCCGGCTCGGGGCCCGGAGCAAGGCCCCGGGAACGGCACGGCGCCCGCCCCGCCGGGTGGCGGAACGGGCGCCGCAACGGCACGCGGTGCCGGAAGGTCAGATCTGGACGCCGAAGTCCTGGGCGATGCCGGCCAGGCCGGAGGCGTAGCCCTGGCCGACGGCGCGGAACTTCCACTCGGCGCCGTTGCGGTAGAGCTCGCCGAAGATCATGGCGGTCTCGGTCGCGGCGTCCTCGGAGAGGTCGTAGCGGGCGATCTCGGCGCCGCCGGCGGAGTTCACCACGCGGATGTAGGCGTTGCGGACCTGGCCGAAGTTCTGCGACCGGGCGACGGCGTCGTAGATCGAGACCGGGAAGGTGATCCGGGCGGCCTCGGCCGGCAGCCCGGCCAGGTTGACGTTGATCGCCTCGTCGTCGCCGGCGCCCTCGCCGGTGCGGTTGTCACCGGTGTGGACGACGGTGCTGTCCGGCGTGCTGGTGTTGTTGAAGAAGACGAAGTGGCTGTTGGACAGCACCTTGCCGTCCGCGTTCAGCACGATCGCGCTGGCGTCCAGGTCGAACTCGGCACCGGTCGTGGTGCGGACGTCCCAGCCGAGGCCGACGGTGACCGCGGTCAGGCCGGGGGCCTCCTTGGTCAGCGAGACGTTGCCACCCTTGGAGAGGCTCACTGGCATGATGTGTGCTGTCCCTTCGCTTTGCTTGTTGCCGGGGATAACGCGGGAACCGCCGGCATTGGTTCCGCACGGCCGGGTCTTTTGAGCCGTCGGCACGGCTTCGGGTATTCCCGCGTCAGATCCGCCGGAACCGGCCCTGGAGTTCCCAGATCGCCGGATTGTCGGCGAGGTCGGGGTGCATGTCGAAGAGGTCGGCGAGGGTGTCCTGGAGGAAATCCCGGGCCTCCCGGCGCAGGTCGCCGTGGCGCACCACCGCAGGCGGCTCGTCGGGCAGCCAGGTCGCGGTGATCTCGACCCAGTTGAAGCGGCGGGCGAACCGCAGCAACTCGGTGTTCTGGGTGAAGTCGAGATCGGCGGTCTGCACCCGGGCCGCGCGGCCGCCGGCCGGGTCGCGGTCGAGTTCCTCGACGATGTCGCACAGCGCCCAGGCGAAGTCCAGCACCGGGACCCATCCCCAGGCTGTGGACAGGTCGGCGCCCTCGGCGTCGAGGAAGACGTCGCCGCAGAACAGGTCGTACCGCAGTTCGCGCACGCCCGCGGTCCGGTAGTCGGTCTGCGGGGGGTCGGGGAAGCGGTTGGAGAGGGAGTAGCCGAGCTCGATCACACTGGCCATTGTCGGGGCTGCGGACCCGGCCGGATAACAGGGTGACCGGCACGGCCCGGCGCGGGATGATGGACCCATGCCCGAGCCCATCCGCGTACGGGGATCGGTGGTCGTCCCCGACGCCGAGCTCGTCTGGCGCTTCTCGCGTTCCTCCGGCCCCGGCGGCCAGCACGTCAACACCTCCGACACCCAGGTCGAGCTCCGCTACGACCTGGCGGCCTCCACCGCGCTGCCCGAGGTGTGGAAGCAGCGTGCCCTGGAGCGGCTGGCGGGCCGGCTGGCGGACGGGCGGGTGCTGGTGGTCCGGGCCTCGGAGCACCGCTCGCAGTGGCGCAACCGGGAGATCGCCGCGGCCCGGCTGGCTTCGCTGCTCGGCGAGGCGACCGCGCCGCCGCCGAAGGCGCGCCGGGCGACCAAGCCCAGCCGGGGCATGGTCGAGCGGCGGCTCTCCAACAAGCGGCACCGCTCCGAGCTGAAGCAGGGGCGGCGCTCCCCGCGCGGCGAGGGGTAGGCCCTTGCCGTGCGGCCGGGCGGGCCGGTTCAGCCCAGGGTGCGGTAGCCGCCGCGGAAGTACAGCAGCGGACGGCCGCCCGGGTCGGGCACCGTCGCCTCCAGGACGCGGCCGAGCAGCAGGGTGTGGTCACCAGCGGCTATCCGCTGCTCGGTGCGGCACTCCACGGTGGCGAGCGCGCCGTCGATCAGCGGGGCCCCGCTGTACGGGCCCCGGTGGTGCGGGGCGTCGGCGAACAGCAGCCGGTCGCTGAGCCGGCCCTTCATCGCGAACCGCGAGCCGAGCGCCTTCTGGTTCTCCGACAACAGGGAGACGGCCCAGGTGTCGGTGCGGGAGAGCACCTCGTCCATCCGGGAGTCCTCCCGGACGGAGATCAGGACCAGCGGCGGTTCCAGCGACACCGAGAGGAAGGACGTGGCGGTCATGCCGACGTCCTCTCCGTCGTCCGGGTCGTGGACGGTCACCAGGCTCACACCGGCGGCGAGCTGGGAGAGCGCCGCCCGGAACTCGTCGGGGGTCGCTTGGGAGGCAGCTTCGGGCTGCGGGGACGGGTACACGTACCGCACGGTAGCCCGCGACCGGGGGAAACGACATCGGGCCCTGGTCGTAGGACCAGCGGCGCAGCGGCGTTCAGCCCGCCGGGGCGGCGGAAAGGTTACGGTTCGCGTCCGCTCTCACTCCCAGGAGTGAAGGGGAGGGCCTGCCCGGCGGTCGGTCGGCTACAGCACGGGGCCATTGCGGCCGACCACGGGAAATGTTCCGATGGGCTGTTATGTCCCGGTACGGGGCGGATGAACTGATTAAGGGCGCATTAGTCTTGTGTGATTTAAGTCACAAGTGCTGACCTATTGCTGACCGAGCGTGCCGAACGCTGTGCTCCCTGTGATTCAGTTCTTCTGGCAATCGGACGATAACTAATCAAGACCTATCCGAAGCAGCCGGGGAGCCCCCGCATGGAAGCCGAGTCGGAGCCGTACGTCCGTCTCGCGACCCTCCGCACCTTGCACCGGGTCGTGGCGGACCTCAACGCTGCCCGCAGCCTGGCGGGCACGCTGCAGGCCGTGGTCGAGGGCGCGGTGCACGGACTCGGTTTCGACGCCGCCGCGGTCAGCCTGGTGCGGCCGGACGGCGACCTCGTGGTGGCGGCCGTGTGGGAGCTGGAGGAGAGCACCATGGGCGGCCCGTCCGTCCTGCTCGGCCAGGTCGGCTCCCGCGAGTCCTGGGACCGGCTGCTCGGCGTCAGCGACCACTGGGGCACCCTGCGCTTCCTCCCCTACGACCGCGGCTGGGCGGTCGCCAGCGACATACCGCGCTGGATCGGGGACGGTCCGATGCCCGTCTACGCCAACGACTGGCACCCCGCCGACGGCCTGCTCGCCCCGATGTACAGCGCCGGCGGCGACCTGCTCGGCGTCCTCTCGGTGGACCGCCCGCGCAGCGGCAAGCGACCCGGCGCCTGGACCCGCGAGGCCCTGGAGATGTTCTCCCTGCAGGCCTCCATCGCCATCGGCAACGCCCGGCTACGCGCGGAGATGCAACGCGCGCTGGCCCGCCTGGAGAAGGAGCAGCAGGCGCTGCGGGCCAGTGAGGAGAGCTTCCGCCAGGCCTTCGAGTACGCCCCCAGCGGGATGGCCATCACCGAACTGCACGGCGCCGGGCGGGGCCAGCTGACCCGGGTCAACGACGCGCTCTGTCGTCTGCTCGGCCGCCCCCGGGCGGTGCTGCGCCAGCAGAGCTTCGTCGACCTCGTCCACCCGGACGACCGGGCGCTGCTGGAGCGCACCAGCGCCGAGAGCGGCCGGGCGGAACTGCGGCTCTCCCGCCGGGACGGCGGCTACCAGTGGGTGTGCCTGCGCAACTCGATCGTGGCCGACGCCGCCGAGGGCCCGAGCTTCCTGCTCACCCACGTCGAGGACATCGAGGACCGCAAGCGGCACGAGCTCCAGCTCGCCCACCGGGCCAGCCACGACGCGCTCACCGGCCTGCCGAACGGCGCCGAGCTCAAGGCCAGACTGGGGCGCCGGCTCTGCGGGCAGCCGCAGTCGGCCGTCGCCGCCGGGCACCAGGACGGAGCCGGCGCGAACAACCACCCGGAGACCGGCCGTCCGGTCGGCGCCGGGGTGCCGGACGACGGCTTCGCCGGGTACCCGGAGAGCCTGTTCGGCGAGTCCTACCGCCCGGCCGGCGGCTACGACGGCCCGGAACCGGCGTACGGTCACGGCCTGCCGGAGGGGTACCCGGTGCCCGCCGCCGACGGTGCGCCGGCCGGGGCGAACGGCTACGGCGAGCACGTGCACGCGGTGGTCCCGGCCGACCACGGCCCCGGCGGCGAGGTGCGGACGGGCCCGTTCCGTTCGAGCGCCGCGGCCGCCGTCGAGAAGGGGCTCGCGGTGCTCTTCTGCGACCTCGACGGCTTCAAGTCGATCAACGACCGGTTCGGCCACAACGCCGGTGACGCCGTCCTGGTCGAGGTCGCCCGCCGGCTCAGCTCGGCCGTGCGCGACGGTGACACGGTGGCCCGGCTCGGCGGCGACGAGTTCGTGGTGCTCGCCGACGGCATCGGCCGCGACGAGGCGAAGGACCTCGCCCACCGGCTGCGCAACGCGATCATCCCGCCGATGCGGATCGACGGCCGGGGGATGCGGGTCGGTGTGAGCCTGGGTGTCGGCTGGGCCGGCTGCGGGATGAGCATCGAGGAGGTCCTGCACACCGCGGACGAGCGGATGTACGACGAGAAGCGGGCCCGCGGCGGCGCGGTGCGCGGGGCGCGCGGCGAGCGGTCGCACCGGCGGGCGGGCTGACGCGCCGCCGGGGGCGCGTGCGGGGGCCGTCGGGCCGTGGCTACTCGCCGGTTGTCAAGGGGTCTTTTCGGGGCGTCCGCCGCGGCAGGTAGGGTTCCGGGGTACGAGCGACCACGACCAGCGCCGACGGCACGGCAGCCCGGCGGCGCGACCGCGATGGGGGAGTTGACCACCGTGACCACCGCCGGCAGCAGCGGAGCGCCCCAGGGCCCGGAGGACGGCGCCCCGCAGGACGACGATCCGTTCGGCTACCTCTACCGTCCGGCCGACGGCGGCTCCGGTCAGCAGACCGAGCCGCAGCAGGGCGTGCCGCGCACGCCCTACAGTCGCCCGATGGAGGTCGGCCGCGCCCAGTACGGCCAGCCGCAGTACGGCCAGCCCCCGCGACCGCAGCAGCCCTACCCGCCGCAGCCGGGCTACCCGCAGGCCCAGCCGCCGCAGCCGTACCCGCCGCAGGGCGACTTCGGCGCCGCCCCGACCCAGCAGACCCGGTACGCCGAGCACTCCCGCCCGCAGCCGGGCGAGGAGCGGCCGGCGAGCAGCGGCCGCAGCAAGGGCGCGGTGATCGGCGCGGTCGCGGTCGTCGCGGCCATCGCGATCGGCGCGGGCATCGCCCTGTCCGGGGACCCGGACGACAAGAGCACGGACGCCAAGGGCGGCACCGGTACGACGAGCGCCCCGGCCGTTCCGGGCGGCCCCACCGGTACCGCGAGCCCGACCGGCACCGCGTCGGCGACCCCCTCGGCGACCGCCTCGGCCGGTCCGGGCACCGTGGACGCGAGCCAGCTGCAGGGCCAGAACGCGCCGTCCGGCAACACCGTCAAGGGCACCAGGTCGGCCGACGGCAGCTATCTGACGCTCAACCCGGGCGGCACGATCACCTGGACCGGCGACGTGCCGGCGGCCGGCACCTTCAAGTTCACCGTGCACTTCAACAATCCGGGCGCCGACACCAAGGCGATCGCGGCGGTGAACGGCAAGGACTGGCCTGGCGGCCTGTCGCTCAAGAACTACTCGCCGGGCAAGGACCCGGCCTCGTCCTGGTACACCAGCTACATAACCCCGCCGCTGCAGGCGGGCAGCAACACGATCGTGCTCTCGCTGCCGGCGGGCAGCGGCGCGATCCTGGTGGACCAGGTGACGCTGGAGGCCACCGCCGGCTAGGCCTCGGACGCGCGACGGCCGCCCGTTCCCCGAGGGGAGCGGGCGGCCGTGTCGTCCGCGGGCGCGGGTGCGGTCAGACGGCCGCGATCGGGGCGAACCGGTCGCCGCCGGTGATCCACTCGCCGCGGCGCATCACGGCGACCAGGTCGTAGGTCGCGGAGTCGACGACGGCGAGGTCGGCGAGCTTGCCGGGCTCCAGGCTGCCGACCTGGTCGGCGAGGCCGAGCAGCCGGGCCGGAACGGTGGAGAGCGACTCGACGGCCTGGTCGAGGCCGAGGCCGTTGACCGTCACCGAGCGCTTGAACGCCACGTCCAGGGTGAGCGTCGAGCCGGCGATCGCGCCGCCCTCGACCAGCCGGGCGACGCCGTTCTCGACCTCGACCTGGAGCGGGCCGAGCGGGTAGAGGCCGTCGCCCATGCCGGCCGCGCCCATGGCGTCGGTGATCAGGGCGACCCGGGCGGCGCCCGCGGTGCCGTAGGCGAGGTCGAGCACGGACGGGTGCAGGTGGACGCCGTCGTTGATCAGCTCGACGGTGACCCGCTCGTCCTCCAGCAGCGCCACGATCGGGCCGGGCGCGCGGTGGGCGATGCCGGGCATGGCGTTGAAGAGGTGGGTGGCGACGGTGGCGCCGGCCTCGATGGCCTCCAGCGTCTTGGCGTAGTCCGAGTCGGTGTGGCCGACGGCGGCGATCACGCCGAGGTCGGCGAGCATCCGCACGGAGTCGAGGCCGCCGGGGAGCTCGGGCGCCAGGGTGACCATCTTGGCGTGGCCGCGGGCGGCGTCGACCAGCTTGCGCACCAGCGCCGGGTCGGGGTCGCGCAGCAGGTCGGGGCGGTGGGCGCCGCAGCGGTTGTGCGAGATGAACGGGCCCTCGAAGTGGATGCCGGCGAGGACGCCGTCCTCGACGAGCTCGGAGAGCACGGCCGCCTGGCGGGTCAGGTCGTCGATCTCGCCGGTGACGGTGGAGGCGACCGTGGTGGTGGTGCCGTGCTCCAGGTGGGTGCGGGCGACCTTGAGGGCCTCCTCGGCGATGCCGGAGGCGTAGGACGCGCCGCCGCCGCCGTGCACGTGCAGGTCCACGAAGCCGGGGACGACGGTGTACCCGGTGAGGTCGAGGTCGCCGGGCGTGGCGGAGCCCCCGAGACCGGCGATCCGGTCGCCCTCGACGGCGAGGCGGTCGCCCTCGACGACGCCTCCGGGCAGGACCAGCCGGGCGCCGGCCAGTGCGAGTCGGTCCGCGGTCACGCGGTCACCTCCATGGAGAGCAGATCCCAGGCGAGCAGGCCCGCGCCCAGTGACGCGGCGGTGTCTTTGAGCATGGCCGGAACGACCTCGGGGGGCATCTGGAAGGTCAGCCGCTCGGTGACCGCCGCCCGCAGCGGGGTGAAGAGGGTGTCCCCGGCCTCGGCCAGCCCGCCGCCGACGATGACCCGGGACGGGTCGAGCAGGCTCTGGGCGAGCACGATGCCGTCGGCCAGGGCCTCCACCGCGCCCTGCCAGACCGCGACCGCGCGCGGGTCCCCGGCGTCCACCGCGACGGCGCAGGATGCCGCGTCGGCGTCGGGGTCGCCCACGGCCTCGGCCCAGGCACGGGAGACGGCGGAGGCGGAGGCGAGGGTCTCCAGGCAGCCGCGGGCGCCGCAGCCGCACTGCGGGCCGCCGGGGCGGACCACCACGTGGCCGATCTCGCCGCCGTAGCCGTGGGCGCCGGCCTCGATCCGGCCGTCGATGCCGATGGCGCCGGCGATGCCGGTGCCGAGCGCGATGAACAGGAAGCGCCCGACGCCCCGGCCGCCGCCGAGCCGGCCCTCGGCGAGGCCGCCGGAGCGCACGTCATGGCCCAGGGCGACCGGCATCGCGCCGCCGTCCGGGCCGGCCAGGCGCTCACCCAGCAGCTTGCGCAGCGGCAGGTCGCGCCAGCCGAGGTTGGCGGAGAAGACCGCGATGCCGTGCTTCTCGTCGATCGTCCCCGGGACGGCGACACCCGCCGCGAGGGGCGCGACGCCGAAACGGCTGCGGCCTTCGTCCGCCAGATCGGCGGCGAAGTCGAGGATGGCGGTGACCACGGCGTCCGTGCCGTGCTCCCGCCCGGTCGGGCGTCGTGCTTCGAACAGCACGGAGCCGTCCTGGGCGAGCAGCGCGGCTTTCATGCCGGTGCCCCCCACATCGAGTGCGATGACGTGCTTCACGGAGGACAGTTTCCCTTGACCAGGTCTAAGAGGTCTAGTCCAGTTGTCGGATTGGTCTGGTCCAAAGGGGTGAGCTTTGTCGCAGAAGCGTGTGGTGTGCGGCACTATGCGCGAGCTCCTCGACGGACCCCCGGGCGGGGGTGGGGGCGGGTTTGGCAGGTCGGACCGGGGATTTCGTTGCGCGGTGCGCAACGACTCCCGCACTTCGATAACTACCCGGCGTCCGGGTGTCGGAGGTGTGGACCACCGCGCGCCCGGTTTGGCACCCTTGCGGCCTTCCCCCGGCCGGATCCCCTTCCCCCGATCCGGTCCGTTCCACCCCAGGATCCCCCTCGAAGGCGGTACCCGCGTTGGACAGGCGCGCCCAGGTCCCCCCGGTCCCCACCCGGTTGTTCGGCGTCGCGTCGGCCGGCGCCCTGGCCGGAGCACTGGTGCTCACCGGCTGCGGCGGCCAGGGCGACGGCCCCGTCACCCTCAGGCTGGTCGCGGCCGACTACGGCGAGAGCGCGGACACCGGCTCCAAGCTGTACTGGGACGACCTCGCCCGCCGCTTCGAGGCCGCCAACCCGGGCATCAAGGTGGACGTCGAGGTGGCGAGCTGGACCGACATCGGCAAGCGGGTCGACGACCTGGTGAAGAGCGGCAGGTCGCCCGACCTGCTGCAGACCGGCGCCTTCGCCGACCAGGCCGCCGCCGACCGGCTGTACCCCGCCGCGGACGTGCTCTCGCTGGAGACCCAGGCCCGGATCATGGAGTCGTTCTCGCACGCGGGACAGGTGCTCGGCACCCAGTACGGCATCCCGTTCGTCTCCTCCTCCCGGGTGCTCTTCTACAACAAGGCGATCTTCCAGAAGGCCGGCATCACCCAGCCGCCGACCACCTGGAACGAACTCAGGCAGGCCGCCGAGAAGATCAAGGCCAAGGTCCCGGGCGTGGTCCCGTACGGACTGCCGCTCGGGCCGGAGGAGGCGCCGGCCGAGTCGATGCTCTGGACGCTGAGCGGCGGCGGCAGCCTCTCCGACGACGTCGGCAACTACACCATCGACAGTCCCCAGAACCAGGCCACCTTCGGCTGGCTCAAGGCCAACCTGGTCACCACCGGTCTGACCTACCCCGAGCCCGGCAAGGTGAACCGCACCCCGGTGTTCAGCGACTTCGCCTCCGGCAAGGTGGCGATGCTCAACGGGCACCCGACGCTGCTGCGGATGGCCACCAACGGCAGGATCGACTTCGGGACGGCGCCGATCCCGAAGAAGGACGGCCTGGCGAAGACCGGCAGCCTCGGCGTGGCCGACTGGATGATGGCCTTCAAGGCCAACGGGCACAAGAACGAGATCCGCCGGTTCCTCTCCTTCGTCTACACCAAGGAGAACCAGCTCAAGTTCGACGAGACCTACAACCTGCTGCCGGTCACCCAGGACGCCTTCGACGCGATGACCAAGGACCCGAAGCACGAGGACCTCAAGCAGTTCGCCGTCGGCCTGGGCAACGCGAGCTTCTATCCGTTCGGCGACCCGGCCTGGGCGGAGGTCTCCAACCGGATCAAGGCCGGCATCGGGGCGGCGGCGACCGGTGACGCCAAGCCGGTGCTGGAGGACCTCCAGCAGGCGGCGCTCAAGGAGGCGGCCCGGATCCGCAAGTGAACCCGGGCCGGGCGGCGGGGCGGCGGTACGGGCCTCAGTAGGTGATCGTGTAGACCTTGCGCAGCGTCTCGTGCACGGTCCAGGTGGTGCGGTCGCCCGCCCGCAGCACCCCGCAGACGCCCGGGCCGAGCTCCAGCACCGGGCCGCCGTCGACCACGACGGTGGCCCGGCCGCTCAGCACCACGAACACCTCGTCCGCCTCGACGTCGGTCGCCGTGCCCGGCGTGATCTGCCAGATGCCGGTCTCCCCGGTGGCGGATCCGGTGAGCACCAGACCGGACACCTCGGGGGCGCCGGAGACGATCTGGGCCGGGTCGAGCGGGTCGGGCACGAGTTCCGCGCTCGGGACGTGCAGGGCGAAGGAGGAGGCCGGGGTGCTGGTCATGGGGGCGACGCTAGCCGCCGGGCCCGGGCGGCGCAGGACGCAGAGTGTGTCGGGTCCGCAGGGGAGAATGACAGTCCGTAGTGATGGACGGAGGTGGGCCGGGATGGACGCGGACGACGAGGCGGCACGGGAACCGGCCGCGCCCGGCGCCCTGGACGAGCGGGACCGGGCCGTGCTGGAGCTGGAGGGCCGCTCCTGGCGGACGGCCGGCGCCAAGGAGCGTGCCGTACGGGAGGAGCTGGGGCTCTCCAGCACCCGGTACTACCAGCTGCTGAACGCGCTGCTGGACCGGCCGGCGGCGCTGGCGCACGCCCCGGTCCTGGTCAACCGGCTGCGCCGGGTGCGGGACGCCCGCCGGGCGGCCCGGTAGGCACGGGCACGGCGGGAACGGCGCGCGGGGCCGCACCGGGCCGACGGGTGACCCCCGCCCGGGGTGGGTACGGTGCCAGGCATGGGCCTTGCCGACATGACGCGACCGCTGACGGATGCCGGGCGCGAGGGGCTGGCGGCGCTGCTCGCCGCGCCCCGCGACGCCGTGATCGCCCTCGACTTCGACGGCACGCTCGCCCCGATCGTGCCCGACCCGAGCCGGGCCCGGGCGCACCCGGGCGTGGCCCCCGCGCTGCGCGCGCTGGCGCCGCGCGTCGGCACGGTCGCGGTGGTGACCGGCCGCCCGGCCGCCCTGGCGGTGGAGTACGGCGGGCTCGCCGGGCTCGGCGGGGTGGTGGTGCTCGGGCACTACGGCGCGGAGCGCTGGGAGGACGGGCGGCTGACCGCGCCGCCGCCGCACCCGGGCGTGGCCGCGGTGCGCGAGCGGCTGCCGGAGGTGCTGGCGGAGCTCGGCGCGCCGGACGGCACCTGGGTGGAGGACAAGGGCCGCTCGGTGGCGGTGCACACCCGGCGCACCGCCGAACCGACCGCCGCGTTCGAACTGCTGCGCGGCCCGATGGACGCGCTGGCGGGCGAGCACGGACTGGTGGTGGAACCGGGCCGGCTGGTGCTGGAGCTGCGGCCGCCGGGGGTGGACAAGGGCGCGGCGCTGACCGGGCTGCTGCGCGAGCGCGGTGCCCGCTCGGTGCTCTACGCGGGCGACGACCTCGGCGACGTCCCGGCCTTCGCGGCGGTGGAGGAGCTGCGCGGGAAGGGTCTGGCCGGCGTGCTGGTGTGCAGCGGCGCGGTGGGCGGGTCGCCGGACGCCCCGGTGCGTGAACTCGCCGACCGGGCGGACCTGGTGGTCCCGGGCCCGGCCGGCGTGGTGGAACTGCTCGGGGCGCTCGGGGAGGAGCTCAGCGCAGGGCGTTGAGCTGGTCCAGGAACCACTGCTGGGGCGGCAGCGCCGTCGCCGCGGCGGCCAGCCGCTTGGTGCGGTCGGCGCGCTCCCCGGCGGGCATGGTGAGCCCGGTGTGCAGCGCCTCGGCGGTGGCCACGATGTCGTACGGGTTGACGCTCAGCGCGTCCTCGCCGAGTTCGGCGTGCGCGCCGGCCTCCCGGGACAGCACCAGTGCGCAGCCCCGGTCGGAGACCACCGGGACCTCCTTGGCGACCAGGTTCATGCCGTCCCGGATCGGGTTGACCAGGGCCACGTCGGCCAGCCGGTAGGCGGCCAGCGAGCGCGGGAAGTCGTCGTCGACGTGCAGGATCAGCGGCTTCCAGTCGGGCGTGGCGAACTCCGCGTCGATCTCGGCGGCGAGCGCGCGCACCCGGTCGGTGTAGGCCCGGTACTCGGCGAGGTCGGTGCGGGACGGGTAGGCGAAGGCGATGTGCACCACCCGGCCGTGCCACTCGGGGCGGGTGCGCAGCAGGTGCCGGTAGGCCAGGAAGCCGCGGACGATGTTCTTGCTCAGCTCGGTGCGGTCGACCCGGACGACGGTGCGGCGCTCGCCGACGGCGGCGCGCAGGGCGGCGAGCCGCTCGTCGACGTCCGGGCGGTGGGCGCGCTCGCGCAGGAAGTCGGCGTCGGCGCCGAGGCCGTGCACGCCGAGGGCGGTGGTGCGGCCGGCGTGGGTGACGGTGAGCGCCTCGCGGTCGACCGTCGCGCCGAGGAAGCGCTCGCAGCAGTCGGCGAAGGCGAGTGCCCAGCGGCGGGTGAGGAAGCCCGCCCGGTCGGCGCCGAGGATGCCGGTGAGGACGGCCTCGGCGATGTCGTCGGGCAGCAGCCGCAGGTACTCGGGCGGCGCCCAGGGGGTGTGCGAGAAGTGGCCGATCCGCAGGTCGGGGCGGGCGGCGCGGAGCAGCGCCGGGACGAGCGAGAGGTGGTAGTCCTGCACCAGGACGGCGGCGCCGGGGGCGGCCTCGGCGGCGAGCGCCTCGGCGAAGGCGGTGTTGTAGGCGGTGTAGGACTGCCACTCGGTGCGGAAGCCGGCGTCGAAGGCGGGGGCGGTCGGGGTGTCCCAGAGCAGGTGGTGGACGAACCACAGGGTCGAGTTGGCGATGCCGTTGTAGGCCTGGGCGAAGGTCCGCGGGTCTATGTCGAGCATCCGGACGGCCTGCCCGCCGACGTCGTGGCCGGCCCGGTCGAGGCGGCCGTCCGGGGCCTCCCGGGCGGCCCGGCGGTCGGCGTCGGAGAGGGCGGCGCAGACCCAGACGGCGTCGGGGTCGTCGATCGCGGAGAGCCCGGAGACCAGGCCTCCGCCGCCTCTGCGGAGCGTCAGCGTGCCGTCGTCCGCGGTGCCGAAGGACACCGGCCCCCGGTTGGACGCCACCAGGACGGGGGCGGCGCCGGTCGGATTCGAACGCTCGGTCGTGTCAGGGCCCATGGTTGGTTGGTTGCCGGGGGTCCGGGGCGGCAAACCCCTCAGCGCCGGGTGGCGTACTCGGGGACGGTGTGCATCGGCGGGCGTTCGGTGGCGGTGACCGGGTGGGTGTGGGCGGTGAAGGCGCGGGTGCGCGGGTCGCGGGTGAACTGGGTGAGCCGGGGGTGGAGCAGGTCGGCGGAGGCCTTGAGCCGGTGGGTGCGGTCGAGCCGTTCCAGTGCGGTGCGGTAGATGGTGGCGGCCATCCGGCCGAGCGCCTGGCCGTCCTGGTGCCGGTGGTGGCGCACGCCGACGTCCACCTGGGCGAGCGCGTCCAGGCCGGCCGTCTCCAGCGCGTCGACCAGCAGGCCGAGTTCGACTCCGTAGCCGGTGGGGAAGGGCAGCCGTTCGAGCAGCGAGCGCCGGGCGGCGTACTCGCCGCCGAGCGGCTGGACGAAACCGGCGAGTTCCGGCCAGTGCAGGTTGAGCAGCGGGCGGGCGACCAGCTCGGTGACCCGGCCGCCGCCGGCCGGTACGACCGCGCCGTCGGTCTCCAGCGGCCGGTCGTACATCGCCTTGACCAGCTGGATGTCCGGTTCGGTGAGCAGCGGGCCGATGATGCCGGAGACCAGGGCGGGGTCGAATTCGCGCAGGTCGGCGTCCACGAAGCAGACGATCTCGCCGCGGGTGACCAGCAGCGAGCGCCAGAGCACCTCGCCCTTGCCGGGGGCGGCGGGTATCCGGGGCAGGATCGCGTCGCGGTGGACGACGGTGGCGCCGGCCTCGGCGGCGACCGCGGCGGTGGCGTCGGCGGAGCCGGAGTCGACCACCACCAGCTCGTCGACCAGCGGCAGCCGCTCCATCAGCTCGCGGCGGATGACCCGGACGATCTCGCCGACGGTGGCCTCCTCGTCCAGGGCGGGCAGCACCACGCTGACCGTGCCGGCCGGGCCGAGCGCGCGCTTGGCCGCCGGCAGCGTGTGCACCGGGCGGTCGGCCGCGCTCCACGAGCGCCGGCGCAGCCAGGACGCCGTCTCGGGGAGGAGCTCGGGGGTCGGTTCGGCGGGCACGGTGCGCTCCTCGGCGGGGTCGGGTACGGGGGTCGGGTACGGGGCCCGGTGGGACGGGGCATCTCGCGTGGCGGACGGTGCCGTTCGGGGTTGACGCCTTCGGATACAGTCTTCGTACAGCGGTCGGACCTTCGCACGCCGGGGTCACCGCTGAGCAGGACCACAACTTCACAGAGCTCATCCAGAGGGACTGAGGGAACGGCCCGTTGACGTCCCGGCAACCTTCTCGCACGGTCGGCTTCGAGCCCCGGCGGGACAGGTGCCAATTCCGGCCCGGGCGCGACCGCGTCACGGGGAAGATGAGGAGAGAGGCCTCGCCACCATGGCTATCGACACCGCCGTACCCGTCACCGTTGACCTCGGCCCCGCCGCCCAGCTGTCCTGTCGGGAGTGCGGCACCAAGTTCCCGCTCGGTCCCAGCTTCGCGTGCCTGGAGTGCTTCGGCCCGCTGGAGATCGCCTACGACTTCGGCAGCGAGGGCGCCGAGGAGCTGCGCAAGCGGATCGAGGCCGGTCCCGCGTCGATCTGGCGCTACGCGCCGCTGCTGCCGGTGCCCGCGGACGTCGCGAGCAAGCCGAACCTGAACCCGGGCTGGACCCCGCTGGTGAAGGCCGACAACCTGGGCCGCGAGCTCGGCTTCACCGCCCAGCTGCACGTCAAGGACGACTCCGGCAACCCGACCCACTCCTTCAAGGACCGCGTGGTGGCCTGCGCGATCGAGGCGGCCCGCGCGTTCGGCTACACCACGCTCTCCTGCTCCTCGACCGGCAACCTGGCCGGCGCGGTGGGCGCGGCGGCGGCCCGGGCGGGCTTCCGGTCCTGCGTGTTCATCCCGCACGACCTGGAGCAGGGCAAGGTCGTGATGGCCGGGGTGTACGGCGGCGAGCTGGTCGGCATCGAGGGCAACTACGACGACGTGAACCGGTTCTGCTCGGAGCTGATCGGCGACCCGGCCGGTGAGGGCTGGGGCTTCGTCAACGTCAACCTGCGGCCGTACTACGGCGAGGGCTCCAAGACGCTCGCCTACGAGATCTGCGAGCAGCTCGGCTGGCGGCTGCCGGAGCAGATCGTGATCCCGATCGCCTCGGGCTCGCAGCTCACCAAGATCGACAAGGGCCTGCAGGAGCTGATCAAGCTCGGTCTGGTCGAGGACCGGCCGTACCGGATCTTCGGCGCCCAGGCGGCGGGCTGCTCGCCGGTCTCGGCCGCGTTCAAGGCCGGCCAGGACGTGATCCGGCCGGTCAAGCCGGACACCATCGCCAAGTCGCTGGCGATCGGCAACCCGGCCGACGGCCCGTACGTGCTGGACATCGCCCGGCGCACCGGCGGCGCGGTGGAGGACGTGACGGACGAGGAGGTCGTGGCCGCGATCCGGCTGCTGGCCCGCACCGAGGGCATCTTCGCGGAGACCGCGGGCGGCGTGACGGTCGGCGTGCTCAAGAAGCTGGTCGAGACCGGGCAGCTGGACCCGTCGAAGGAGACCGTCGCGATCAACACCGGCGACGGCCTGAAGACCCTCGACGCCGTCTCCGAGGCCGGGATGACCGCTGTGATCCGGCCGAACCTGGAGTCCTTCCGGGACGCCGGCCTGGCGACCGCCTGACCCTCGCGCCCCGCACGTCCCACCCGTCCCGCCCCCAGCCCCGCCCCGGCCCCGCCCGCGCGCCCGCAACGAGGAGACCCCCATGAGCGCCAACGTCCGCATCCCGACCATCCTGCGCACCTACACCGGCGGCGCCAGCGAGGTGCCCGCCGAGGGCGGCACGCTGGGCGAGGTCATCGCCGACCTGGAGAAGAACCACGCCGGGATCGCCGCGCGCATCCTGGACGACACCGGCAAGCTGCGCCGCTTCGTCAACGTCTACGTGAACGACGACGACGTGCGCTTCGCCGAGGGCCTGGCGACGGAGATCAAGGACGGCGCGAACGTCTCGATCATCCCGGCGGTCGCCGGCGGCTGATCCCGCGCGTGCCCGTTCCCTCCGGGACGGGCGCACCGCCTCCGGCTGTCCGCGGCACGGAATTCCGTGCCGCGGACAGCCGCGCTTATTTTGGCGGGAATATTTTCGGTGCCGGGCGGAGTAAAGTGTCGCTCGACCGGGAACAGAGGCCGCCCTTCCGCTCATCCGGGCTCATCCGGGAACGAATCCACCGCACCGCCACCGCCGCCGACGTCCGCCCAGTGGGACCGGGGCCGGGGCCCGCGGCTCGGGAAACATGTCAGGCCGGTGTCAGAATTCTGACCGGGATTTCTGGTAATACGTCCGCTATGTCCGGCGGGAAATGCGGCTTTCCTGGTGTTTATGTCCGTCCTGTCCCCCGTGGTGCCGGGTGAATTCCCCGACATTGGGCCTGTTGCAGAGGGCGTCGATCCGGATACATTCAGCCGCGGTCGACGCAATCGCCCGTTCGCCGGATGCCGTTCGGCGACATCGGGTGGATCGCGGCGTGCACGGCCGCGCCCAGGGGGGGTTCCCCGGGCCGGCAGCCAACCAGACCCGCGCCCGCAGACCTGCGGGGGCGTGAAGGGCCAGCACAGCACTAGGGGAGTTCGGAATGGCTCAGGGCACCGTCAAGTGGTTCAACGCGGAGAAGGGCTACGGCTTCATCGCGGTCGACGGTGGTGCGGACGTCTTCGTCCACTACAGCGCGATCCAGATGGACGGCTACCGCACCCTTGAGGAGGGCCAGCGGGTCGAGTTCGAGATCTCTCAGGGGCAGAAGGGCCCGCAGGCGGACATGGTCCGCGCGGCGGTCTGACCTTTCCGACACCCAGGAGTTCGGCTCGGCCCATCGGCTGGTGCACCTCTTGCTTCACGGCGGGGCCCGGGGACCCCGGGCGCACGGGGCCCCCCGAGTTTGCGCCCGGGAGCGCGGAAGGGCGTGTGGGTGGGACACACCCCC